>JBEKXG010000194.1:0-7881 GCA_049512295.1 Syntrophobacteraceae bacterium | reverse complement strand
AGTCCCATGATTCCAGCTTTCCATACACCGGCGGATCCGTTTTGTCCAGCGATTCGACACAATCAAACAATTATTTTGTCAAATTTGACCTCCTGGAATGTGAAAAACTGGTAATGCTCCCATCAGCCTGAATAAATCCTGTGTCGATGCTATTCATGCTCTTCTAAAGTCCAGGGTCTATTCCGACGATGAGCCAATCTTTTCAGGTCAGCGGGGGCCGCTCACCGTCCCTTCCGTCAACCGCCTCGTTAAGCAGTGGTGCAGAGCCGTTAACCTGAAAGGCAACCACGGAAGCCACACCCTGCGGAAAACTTGGGGCTATCATCAGAGGGTTACCTTCGGGCGCGGTCTGCCTGAATTGATGGTATGCTTCAACCATTCTTCAGAGCGGCAGACCTTGGACTATCTCTGTGTTCAACCGGAAGAGATAAAGAGCATGTATGCTAATGAACTTTAATTCAGACTTGATTTACCAGGAGACAAATTATATACATCAATCTGGTGCTTTTCCCTAGTTTATAGACTTGTTCCCAAAGGAAGATGTAGGGGGTTCCCATGTCGTTCGTGCCTGCATTGTTCTATCAAGCCATCACCTCTTCACAATTAGAGGCTATAAAGATAGCTTCGATTTACTTCGATGAAGTCTTTGTAGTTACTCCAATATCTCTGATCAGGCAAGCAGAATTCGAGAGTTACTATCTCAAGCTAAAAGAAAAGCTTGTTACTGACTTTGGAAATGATTTGTGGATAGACAAAGTCGATAAACGCACAACGTCCGATTCAAATACATCCACTGCCCTGAAGTTTCAAATGGAAGCAACACCATTGATTGACAGTGGAGTTATAAAGATCGTTAATCCGTTCGATGAGATTAACAGCGTTAATCTGTCTGATGAATTCACGAAAATCATAGAATACAGAGCAAAAGCAGAAAGAGATAAGGACGCCGTTGAACCATGATCTAGAAGCGACCAGGGCTGGGGCGCAGCAGCCGCATTTTCTAGCCGTAGACATGATCATGAAACCTATGTGCCTTTAGGTCTTATTCATTCCGGCTATTTGTTAAAAGCTAGAGCTTCGGTTCTTAAGGCGATAATGATAGACGCTGCAGTAATGCTGAGCAAAAGATATAACGCTATTCCAATAACAAATGGCAGATCGGCGGATACTGACTTTTCACTTCAGGTGTCCGCCCGATACTTCCCAAATTCAGTTAGAAGTGAGCTGTTGTATAACCAGAATCTCAAATCGATGCGTGAAGTTCAAGGGTATCAGATTGTCCGACACTCAATCCTTGACAACGTGCCAAGCTTTGACAATATCTCTTTTGAAGACATTTTAGATATTCGTGAACATTGTAGTGACGAATTAAATGCCTTTCGAATTGAGGTAAAGAGATTAGCAACGTCCATCACATGCGGTGATTCGAAAGAGCAAATAGTTTCCGTGATTCAGGACATTGTATCGAAAGAAGTAAATCCAGTTGTTAGCCAGATTGAAAGGAAAGTAAGACTATCTAATAAGAAATGGGCCAAGAGGCTCATTGATAAGGTTTCTTCCATAAATACCATCGCCACACTTGCCACGACCATATTTGTCGGAATTCCCTTGCACTATGGTATATTGGCTGCGGCTACTGTAGTGGGTATTCAAGCAAGCCTAGATACTTACTTTGAAAAAAGAGAACTTGAGGAAAATAATGGTTTGGCCCTTTTGCTGACACTGCGTCGTATGGGATGAGGCTTAACTTGAGTTTCGATTGGACAAAGGCCATACGCTAAGCCGTCCATCTATCAATAAGGGTCTTTCCTTAATGTTTTTGCTGAATCCAGTTAACCTCATTGAATAGCAAAGTTTTTGGCCGCCACACATATTCCATGTTTCAGGGCATCATCCAAGAGGTACGCATACCGCTACGTCATGGCAATTGACTAAGAGACAAGGCGGGACTGCGGACCAGCTTTCGACCACACGATCTCCGCCACACTTTAGCGGTCAGACTCGCCAGTTCCGAGGAAGTTGATATCGTCACTCTCCAAAACCAGACCAAAACCGACTTCTGAACTCTATTGCGCACCAAAGCAATCGGAATGAGACATGTCTCGCTGGGATACCCAGACCCATGTAGGCGTCCAGAAGAAAGCCTACCTTGGCGGCGCCCACGACATTGAAGACCACTTCGCCGGTTGGTGGAAACTAATGACATGAACGGGAAATTTATCTTTTAGTAGACGAACCGCTGCATCCTTTCTCATGAATGGGTACACCTAGCAAACGCTGTTTCCACTTCGGCCAAGAGCAAACCTTTTCAGTCGCTTCTTCAAGGTGGCGGATAAACAGCCCCTGATCTCGGCCGGCTTGGTTTTCTCCTCGGTCATCCTTCGTTTTCACGATTAATCCCTCCTTCGATACTGATTAAACATAGCAGCCGCAAGCATTTCCAAATCGATATAGGAACAAGGTAACAGCTGAATCCTTAATTTTGAGTTTTCAGGTCTCCATCTGAGGGTATGTCCTTCCTCGTCCTTTCGCTTCATCGGATAGCCGGAACCGAAGTACATTGAGAACAAGTCGAAAAAGCGTCTTGGCCCTACACCTACGAATGGCTCAAAATGCACTGTGTCACTGGATTCAGAAAAGCCAAGGGTAATGGAATCGCTGTGAAACTCTGCTGCTTTGCTCTTCGGATATGGCTCGACATAGACTACGCGCTCAATGCCAGCGGCAATGATATGCTTCGCGCAATTATGGCAGGGAAATGTGGTGCAATAAAGCGTAGCTCCTTTAGAGCTAATGCTTTTGCGCGCGCAGGACAGCAGCGCTTCCATTTCTGCATGGACAACTCGTCCATATTCTGTGATGTCCCGAATTTTACTGAGTTTCAATGCCTTACGTAATTCCTCCTTGTTTACTCCCTCTCCCGATGACACTTCAAGTATATCGCCTATGATTTTGTCCTTCTCAGCCTCATTTGAGTCTTCACCCCTTTTATAGTCTCGGCCACCTTCGATATCGGAAATTTCATGGCTCTCAGGATCGTATTGAGGCCAATAGAGTCCTCCTCCATAGCGAGGGCAGTCATTTGCCCCCGTAGCCATAATTTCATATTCATTCGCTATCACAGCACCTACTTGGCGAGACAAATCAGCCGAACGCAACGATGCTGAGAAAGCCAAAAACATGGCGTACTCATCAAAAGTAGGTGTTCTGTAGGGATCACCGAACATGATATTGAGCACTCTCCATAGGCTCTTTTTCATCCTGTCCTGATCCTCATCCATGTGGATGAAGAAATCCGCAAGGTGAAAGGTGTCACTTGTCCGCTGACCATATTCAAGGTGTTCATCAGCATCCCGATCCATGAGTTGATCAGCGAGTTCTGGAAGTATTCGTTTGTCCTCTATAAGATAATTTCGCCGTCGCTTCTCGTCCGAGTAAACCCCAATGAGATAGAAGCCGTCGGTGTAAATCTCCCTGAGTCGCGCAACCTCCTCGGGGTGCTTGAGAGAACTAACTATGTAAGCCTGTCTACGCCTTAGTGGCTCCTCAGCGGACCGTCCTTCACCAATCTTTGCAGCGGCCCCCAAGGCCAGGACGGAATTGTCCATCGATTGTTGTCGCGCCTCATTCCCAGCAGTCATAAGACTGCTGATCCTGGCGTACTCATCAGCGTCATCAACACCATCTTTAACTATCAGCGGGATGACGTCACTTGAGACGTGAATTTCAGAACACTCATAACCGATAGTTGATAGCCTGGCTTTCAGTAGTTCGCCGACCTTGCCCAATTCGGTTCCCACCGCTCCCACGAGACCGATGACCAGTTCCGAATCGGCGAAAGCCTGGCCCAGGAGTTCCTCATTCAATTTTGGTGTTGAGATAATGGCGAGGGTGCCAGCCTCAGAAACGGGCTCGCCAGCTTTCTCAGGCACAAGCTCAATAACTTTCACAGAGGCGGCAGACTTCGGACTTTGAGTCAGTAACTGGCCAATAATCTCTGCAAGTCCTCTTTGGGCATCGGGTTTTCCTTGAAAACTGATTGTACCCGTTGCAGGAAACCAATTCATTATACCGCCAGAGGAATGACGAAATTGTTTCTGATTCTCATTGAGATCGATCCACTGCCCATCACCCTCAATAGGCGATAGTTTTGTCTTTAATGCTTCGTAAGTGTCAGTGAATCGCAGTTTCATCAGCATTTCCGTGATAGCGACAACAATACAGTCGGCCAGCTTAACTCACTGAGGCATTATCACACCGTGAGCAGATCACCACAAGCAGTTTTTCTTTCTCGGATCTCGGGACAAGGAGCTGAATTAAGACGCAGCGCCTATTGGAGTGAGATTGATTTTCTGAAGGAGTGGGAGGGCAAAAAGAAGTATGTTTTGGGGTCCCTTTTTGCTCATTTCTGTAGGACCTATTCTTGCCAGATTGTGTCACTGCGAGCTTCTTCCAGGGGTGCAATTTTGGGGTAACAAGGCCGCCTACGTGCTTGAAATTACGTCCAGGGCAAACGCAGGCGGCCAATCGAACTAGATACTAGATGCAAAAAGCTTCACTACCTAATCCGAGCAATGGCATTCCGAATGCCTCGAAAAACAGATACAGGTAATGACACCATTTTATGCCACCACCGTGGCCCTGAAAGCTCTTGCTCTGTATCGGAGGAATGATGTTTCACCCGTGTGCCTGTGACAGATATGCCGCAGGCATCACCATGGGCGATGAGTCGCGAAAATGAGCACTCTGTGTGACAGCTACCAAACTCAGCTTCTTCCATAAACCCGCCTACGAAATGATAGCGCTGCGCGCCAGGATTCGATCGGTTAAGTGGAGCCAATGCCAATGAAAGCATCTGAAGCATCTGTAGGCTGGCGCACGACATCGAAAATGTGAAGACGTTCTCCCGGATTTTCAAAGGATGATCCTTGGCCAAACCGACAATGTACGTGGGATCATCGAGATGTCCTTCACGCTCCATCTGGACGAGACCAGGGTCGTACTGCCCCAAACACTGAAGACACGGTCGGCCAATGGTTGCGGTATGAGCTCTCCAATCAGCCATCGCAAGTTCTCCAAACCGGTTCCTGCGAACGGCAATCCCCCCATCAACGACCGGGATCAAGTGGGCGTAAGCGATCAGGTTGAGGACATAGCGGCCCCATGGCCGGTCCACGCACGAAAATAACACGTCGCAATCGAGCGCAGCGCGAAATCCTTCCTCTTCATAAACGGCAGCCACGACCGGATTAACCGTAAAGCGGTCGGATGTAGCATGAGAGCGAAGATGTTCGGCCAGCACTTCCACTTTGATCCGCCCCACGTCAGCCCGTGTTGCGTACTGCGACCGGTCGAGGTTATGCCGTTCAATATGGTCGAAGTCGATCATGGCGATGTCCTCGAACCCGGTCCGAGTCAAAGCCTCGGCAATCATTCCCCCGACACTGCCAGCACCGACGATGCCAACCCGTAACCTAACGAGATCGGCCTGACAATCCTCGCCCCAGGCTGAGACTGTACGGATCTGCTCGTCTGTCGCCTGTGGACGGGGAGTCAGTGCTTCATTGTAGCTCATTTCAAGTCGATCCCCGACTACACGGACGTTTGCACACCACGCACGTGAATATGTGCGTAGTGCAGTTTTCTCCCAAAAGCGCCCGCTCCAGGTCTCGTCGCCTGCTAACGTTAAACCTACGAAAGGAAAGCCGGTAGCGCCTAGAACAGCCCCTGCGTTTCCTTGTTCCGCATTAATGTCGTCATCACTCATGCCCTGCCACCCTCGCCCACCGGGATGGCTATGGAGCAACGCCAGACCGGCGTGCGCCCCGGCCGCTTCGGTCAGGGCGCGCTCGAAATACGCCGGTTCGAAACTCGCATTGCCGTGGACATTTCGATCCCCTTCGCCCGGCAGTATCAAGCGTTGAATGAGGGCGGTTGTCCGGTGCTGGCCTCGACTCGGATACCACAGGGCGAAACACAAATCCTCTTGGCCATCATCACGGAAGAGGTGGATGCGCGCCGCACGAGCCACCTCCTCTGTCATCGCTGCACTGCGCGCGGCCCGGCTCACTGCGAGTCCCACAAGCGGTAAATGTGGTTCATGTAGGCTGCGGCTGTCTTTTTACTCTGCGCCCAATCGGGAAAGGACCGCGACCAATATTGCCACTCACCTCCGGCTCCTTCCTCGAAGCTCGGAGAGTGGCTCACACCGCCTGTGGGATGTTGGCCGCCTCCGCCAGTGATCGGGTGAATTCGAGGAGAGACATGCGGACCGCTCGGCGGTGTCATGGGGAAATCAGCGGGTACGATAAAGCCGAGGCGTACCTTTTTACCAGCGAAGCGGCCGGTCGGGACCTCATAGTCGATGACTGCGTGATCAGGTTTTCCTGGTAGCGCTGCCAGGCTATACCCGAGGGCTTTTAGGCCCTCGACAAATACCTCGATACTGCTCCGGATCGGGCCGTCCGAGACTGGAGTTGGCCCCAGCGAAATAATCTGAAAGTGCATTCCATTATGGAGCTTAATAGGCACACTGCCCTGATCTCGGTAGCTAGCCTGTTGATGCCCCCCTTCGATCCGGACCAGGTAATTTATTGCCGGGTCTTTCCCGCCGAACTCGCTGATGATTTCGTCGGGGGTCATCTCTCGCCTTGTTGTTTCGTCCGGCTCCCCGTCGACGGTGAAATGGATTTCGTGATCGTGATGAGCCTCGGCTTCCTTGATTTCCTGCAGTGCTTCATCAATCTCATGTTCAGCGGCCTCTTCGGCGGTCCTCGCCTTTTCCAAATCGGATTCCGCCTTTTTGAGGAGGGCCTCCGCCTGTTCAAGTTCCCGTGATTCCTTTCCCTCAAATTCTTTCTTTTCCATGACACACCTCATTAAAAGACTGAATTGGTTCCCCGCAATCAATGGCCCTTCGCCATTGCGTAAAACGAAAATTTCACAATCGCATTGGGTTTTTAAGATGCGGCCGGGCCGATAGCTTCATACAGGAGCCATTGGACCTCCGCCCAGGGAAAGGTGTTGACAAAGGCGGGTCATGCTGGATATGTTATTACCTGTTAACTTTCCGCATGCAGCAGCCCGTCTTCTGTCTTACACAGAAGATTTTCTACGACGCCGTTATCCCCAAATGCGACCACGTAGACTGCTGTGAGTAAGAAGAGGCAGTTGCAGCTGCCTCTTTTTATTCCTATAAATATTTGTCCAACCCATCCACCCTGTATCCCGCAGACTCAAATGAAACCTGGAATATCTCAGCAATGGAGCGGACGTTTGCCCCTTCGTCAAGCATCCTCACCATATGGTGGGTCGGCATCAGCAACGCCGCTGCGAAGGCATTCGCCTGGCATTCCGGATCACGGAAGGGCTTTATGTTTCCACGATTGAGCCGCAATAAATTTCCTCCGTCCATAATTCGATGTTGCAGGTATTTGGCGTGGAGAATAACGTGAGCGATTTCGTGGGCTCCGGTGAATCGTGCCCGTGGGATGCCATCCGCCAGATTGTCATAAGTCGCAGGGGAGAGGATCACCAGCTTCTCCCGAGGGTCCATCGCCGCCTCAATTCCTTCAGGCAGTTCCTGGATTGCGTACTTGAATCCCAAAGTGCCTGATGACTTTTTCATTCGAAACTCAATGAATTCCTCAACGGGAAAAGGCCCAGGTTCTCGTAACAGCTCCGGATACGTATGCTGGAGGAAATACTGAGCGATTCTCCCGATTTCTGCCCATCTCATGCCGGGAACCACAGGAACCTTGCTATCGTGACCCATGATCTTTCCCTCCTCCTGATTCAGTCAGGGCTTGTTTCCTTTCTATACAGAATTTTTTTGATCTTATCGACATCTTCATCTGACAAGCCCTCCCATGACCTTGCCAA
>JBEKXG010000193.1:0-7909 GCA_049512295.1 Syntrophobacteraceae bacterium | reverse complement strand
TGATGGCTCCTCCGGCTGCTGCCGAAGCCGTCATGGTGTAAAGTATATAATTTTCTTTTGGGTTGAACTCATATGCCCCAATGTCCAACCTGCCATTGACAGCTCGAGGGTATCCGCCAAGGTCTGTCGCAGACAGATAAATGGAACTCGTGTCTGCGGCGCCGATCGCGGGCGACCCTGAACGGAGGTGAAAATTGTTGACGGCAGGGGCCCAAAAGAGAGGATCGGCCGAGATATTACCGTTGATTCCAGTCTGGTCCGAAACTCCCGAATAGTTGACAGTATTGCCGTAGAGAAGGTTGTTTTGTGAAGTGATATGGCCGGTCACCGATCCTGCAGGGGAGGTTGTGACTTCGAATGCCGTGTTATTACCCACGAAGATGTTGTTCTTGCAGATTGGGGACGATCCAGTGAAAGGGTAGTAAACAGAGATCCCTACGTTGTTCCCGACGATGGTGTTGTTTGTGACCTCATAACTGCAATTTCCCCCGATAAACTCTATTGCCGCGCCACTGTTATTCAAAAACAGGTTGTTTGTAATCGTCAGTGAGGTAGACGAGGTTATCCAGATACTACCCGGATTGAGGAAGATGTTTCTTTCAATCCAAGGTTCCGAAATTCCATAGACCAAGATGGCTATGCGTGTACCGCCGGCTAGCATGTTGGCGGCAAAGATATTGCCCCTTATTTTCGGCCAGGAGTCTGAGATAATAATCGCATCCGCGCCGGGGCCTAAGCCGTTTTTCATCGTAAACCCCTGCAACGTGCACGCGCAATCCCGGATTATGAACGCCGCCCCTTTCCCGTCGGCGTCAATTATAGTCGCCTCCGGTCCGGCACTGCTTGCAACCGTTATCGTCCACTTAGATTGGATGGAGAGACATTCCACATAAGTCCCCGGCGCAACCAGCACCGTATCGCCGTCCTGCGCAGCATCGATCCCGGCCTGGATGGTGGGATAGTCGTGTGGGACATTCAATGTGGCGGCGTTTGCATCGAGCGCGCTGGAAAGGAACACTCCCGTGATGATCGCTAATAGACAAAGGGTTCTTTGGAGTCGGTTGCGGCTCATTATTTCCCATTTCGCCATTAGAACGGATTCCAGCCCCGCAGTCTAAGGTCAGAGGATATCACGAGACCCCGAAGATCTTATATCCAATATCATTCTTGATGAATTGAACGATTCTACGTCGGACCGATTTCAAGTCAAGGATTAGTTGATTGGAATTATAAATATTTTAATTCAGGATCGTACCAAGAGATGTGCCCGATATTCCTCAGGATGAAGCGATTGGAAGGCCGTTTTCGAGGCTTAGAGACCCATTTCGAAATAGACACGCTAAGACAGTTCTTCATGTCCCTTCGGGACACCCTGAAACCATGAAAAGGCCGTAGGATGGGTGGAGCGAAGCGCAACCCATCAGCAACTTTTCGAAGCAGCAGCTTTGAAAGTTGACCACGCCGAGCATTTTGCAATCGACACAGCTCTCCCGGGCATTGAATTCCTGAAGACTCAAAACTTCAGTACATCCGGATCATACCGGCCTTTAGCGAGTGCTCTTAAAAAACCGCCTCGCCATATCCATAAAAGCCTCCAGGGCCGGAGAACGCCATTTATCCTTGTACTGGATCATCAGAATCCCGGTCTCCAGATCATCCACCCAACCCACCTTGGCCATTCGCCCCTCTTCCGATTCCATCCGCACGGCAATTTCCGGGATGACGGTTACCCCCATTCCCGCCATAATCGCCTGTTTGATGGCCTCAATGCTGTCATCTCTATCACCGTGGCCGGTGTCACTTTTTCCGAGGCCAATGCCTGTTCGAACATCATCCTGTATCCGCAGTCACTTTTCGGCAAAAGGAGAACCTGTCCTTCGAGGTCCTTGAAATCAGCTCGTTTACAAGCGGTTAACGATTACCCGGGTGAGTGACAATGGCCAGGGGCTCGCTATGCAGGAGCTCGGACTCGAGGTTTTTCGCACCGATGGTGTCGGCAAACAGGAAGGCGAGATCCACCGTGCCGATTCGCAGTTCATGCTCGAGGGAATGCATGGCGCAACTGGTGATATCCAGCCTCATCGCTGGAAAACGCGGTTGATACGCACAGAGGATGTGAGGCAGATAATATGTGGCCAGGGTCTGAGGCATCCTCAAGGTCAGCAGACCCGATGTTCGGTTTCTGCCTGTGACTTCGGCCAACGCCTCCTCCTCGATGGCCAGAAGCTTGTCGGCATAGGTGAGCATTTTTGCCCCGGCCTCGGTAAGTTGGACAGATTTGCCGCTCCTTTTGAACAGCATGATCCCGATTTCATTATCACTGGTTGCAGGCGCCAATCGACAGATGCTTGCCAGGACGCGCGATCACGAAATCCTGATGGATGTCCCCAAAGAGCGTGGAGGCAACGATGCCGGCCCGACCCCGCCGGAGTGTCTGGCAATGGCACTGGAGGGATGCGTCCTCAACATCTGCCGCATTCTTGCCGTGGAGAAGCAGATTGTCCTCGAAGACCTCCGGATATCGATTGCCGGAGACATCGACCCGTCCAGGGCCTTTGGCATCGATACGGCAACCAGGGCCGGTTTTTCACACCTTTCGGTGCAGGTCGAAATGGGATCGAAGCTCTCCGACGCTGAGAAAGAGGAATTTCTGCGGGAACTTTTTGACAGGTGTCCGCTGTGTGATACCATCAGCGGTACAACACCTTTGCAGATCACATTTGCAAAATGACAAGAGGGAAGCCTGACGGCGCCCAACTACACGACCGACAGACCGGTTGGCGGCTCCGTGAAATTGCAGCAAACGAGCGGTTTTCACGCCGGTGTTGCGGTTGCCATTTTTGGAGGAAAGTACGGACAAATGCCGGAACTAGGATCCATTTTTGAAAACAGGTACAAGATACTCTTTGCCTTAGGCCGTGGAGGATTCGCAAAAGTATTCCTGGCCGAAGACTTTCAAACCGGTGAAAAGGTCGTGATTAAAATTCCTTATCCTGGTCAATTGGAAGATTTGGCTCTTCGTGAACGTTTCAGGCGGGAAATGGAGATCGGCAAGTTATTGAACCACCCCGACGTACCGGTGGCCCTGGCGCTTTCAGAAGGGAATCCCCCTTATTTGGTTTCGAGATATGTCGAGGGCAAGTCTTTGGCAAAACTTCTGAATGATAGCGGAAGGTTCCCGATCGATCAGGCTGTAGAGATGGTGGCAAATCTGCTCGATACGCTGCACTACTGCCATCAGAAAGGCGTGTATCATCGCGATTTGAAACCGGAGAATTTATTGCTTGCTCCAGATGGCCATTTGAAGATCGTTGACTTCGGCATAGCGCTTATGGAAGGAGCGCCGCGGGTAACATGGCGGGGCTTTTCAGGTCTTATGGGCACACCCGAGTACATGTCGCCCGAACAAATCAGGGGAGAGCGCGGCAGCGCCTCGAGTGATATTTACGCCATTGGCTGCCTGACCTATCAACTACTGTCGGGATCTCCTCCGTTTACCGGCGATGACCCTTTGGCCGTTATGAATCAACATATGACAAAAACCCCTGAGCCCCTGCCGCCGATACTGCCGGATTTGCACCCGGGAATCCGGGCTGCGATTCGGAGAGCGATGCGACGGCGAAAGCAGGAGCGCTATGATTCTGCCCGGGAGATGGCAAACGACTTGCGCCATCCTGAAAATGCGGACCTGAAATGGATAGATGAACCCGATCCTCCGATGGTTATGACGGACCTTACCACCGAGCGAAACATCCCTCCTACCACCAGGCGAAACACCTTGCCGATGATCGGCGCCGTCCTCGTGTCGGTCATCATCCTGGTTATGCTGTTATTCGCGCTTCTGCACAAACACTAAACTGCATTTTCGCCGATTTCGCCGGTACGAATACGGGTCGCGTTGCCAATCGGATACGTGAAGATTTTTCCATCCCCTATTTCTCTCGTACGGCAACGTCAATGATCTCTTTTACGACTTCGTCCGCTTTATCATCGGAGACGACCATCCGGACAGGATAAGGGGTGCCCATGTCAACAGGGAGCACTGTTTACCTTGACCGCCAGGATAGTCATGTTGTCATAGCCGCCGCGCCTGTTGAGTTCGGCTATGAGTTGGATCAGAGCGTCCTGAGAAGGGCCATTTTCCTGGAGAAATGAGTTGAGTTCTTCAGCCGTCGCATGTTCCAGAATCCCATCCGTTATCAGGCAGAACAGGTCTTCGGACTGCAGTGCCCCGAAGCTGAAATCCGGCATCGACATGGGACCTTCGCCAATCGCCCTCAGAAGGATATTTTTGTTGGGGTGGCTGCGTGCATCCTCCGGCGTTATCAATCCCAACCGCAAGAGCTTCCCCGCGAGGTTATGATCCTTAGTCAATTGAATGATGCGACCGTTGCGCAAGAGCAAGATTTTGGAGTCGCCGATGTGTGTGATGAAAAAGTGGTTTTGTTTCAACAGAAGGGTTGTCAGCGTGCATTTCATATTACGTGCAGAGCTGTAAGAGAGTGATAAAGCATAGATATGCAATGCCGTACATTGGAAGGCGTTTCTTAACCTGTCCGGCATTTCTTCGGTATGGCTGCCGAAGTAGTATTCCTGAAGCAGGACATTAACCGCTTCTGCGCTGGCAACCTCTCCGGCGGCACTTCCGCCCACACCGTCAGAAATGGCGAACAGGCTGCCCCTTTTTTCCTTTAGTCCCATGTCGGCCGGTATGTAGTATCCGAAATAATCCTCATTGTTAGAGCGAACACTTCCCCTGTCGGAAAATCCGTACGCTTCCAAAGTCTCAGGACTGTGATTTTCACCGGGTTTGGAGCCGCCCATCCTATCGCCTCTATCAGAAGGGAGCACCCCTTGCAGGGGGCACCCGGCAAAGAGTCATTCGAGCTGGATCAGCCTTATCTGCATTCCGCCCCGCTGACCTACACCTTCACAACGAGAACCGGACACTTGGCCATATGCGAAACATGAAGACTTACGCTTTTTGCACATGTCTTGATATCGCCGGCACCCTGCGAGCCCATTACGATAAGGTCGTAGCCTCCTTTTTCGGCATATGCACAGATCTCCTCGCCAGGGGCGCCGATCACCACATCTGAGTCCGTCACCAGTCCGGCATCGGTGAAGATCTTTTCAGTCCGTGCCAGGAGGCGTTCCTCGGCCTCGCAAATACGCCTTTTCTCCTCCTCGCTCGGTGGGACTTCAACTTCCTGCCACCGGTAAACACGATAAACCGGCTGAGGTTTCCGGCGAACATGGAGAACGGTCAGTTGGGCCGAAGGATTCAATTTGAGCAGATCCCGCGCATATTCCGCCGCTGCCAGAGAACAGGGAGTTCCATCCGTCGGCACCAACATTCTCGTATACATAATGGTCTCGCTCTGCGGCTCAACCCCACGCGAACAAGCCGGCTGTGGCAAGAACCTTACGGTATCCGCCATCGCAGGTTTCTATACCGGCTGTTCGATCGCCTTTTTGTCCTCAATTTTAGTCCTATACAGATAAAGGGGAATGTAGGCGAGCATGATCAACCAACCCAGTCCGTAATACTGCCAACTCCAAAGCGGGCCGCCCCAAACCCACACGAGGGTGAAAATGAACGCGAGGAACAGGGCGATATATTTAAAGAATTCGGGCAGTTTGAAGGGCCGTTCGTATTCCGGATGATTCTGCCGCAGCAGAAAGTAGCCGATAAGTACGGGAACAAACGATATTACGTACCCGACATTGGAAACTACCATTATATACGCCGGCGTTTCAATAGCCATCAGGCCAACGTTCACAAGGACGTTGAGAGCCATGGCGAAATCGGGCACGTTGTGCTTGTTGCAATGTGAAAAGATTCGCGGGCACTGGCCGTCAAGGGACATCTGGTAGAGGGACCGTGCGCAGCCCATGATCGCGTTAAGGGACGACAGCAGCAGGGCCGCCAGCAGCATGACCGTAACCAGCCAGACCCCGGCTTTGCCGAATATGGGATTAACAAAGCCTACGAACATGGCGTAAGGGTCCTGCTCTATGGCTTTCGCACCCAAAACCAGCAGGAAGGACAAGGGCACCATAATGTAGATGAACACACCCAGAACACCCTCCAGGATCATTGCGATAGGAGCATCTCTACGGGGGTTCTTGCATTCGGCGATGTAGCAGGCCGCAGCTTCCATGGCAATGGTATTCCACGTGGTCAGGAAGGCGTACTGCATAAAGAGCATTATGCCCACCCTGGAAAAGATGGAATCTCCCAGTACGTTCATCGGGATGAGGTTATCCCAGTTGAGCAGTTCGGGTTTGAAAAGAAATGGGGCAACGGCAAGAATTACGAGCGGGAAAATACAAAGCACGGCGAGGACATACGAGAACACGGCCCCGGGTCTGATTCCCATGTACGCGATGATAAAAAGCCCAACCGTTAGAATCGTTCCCAGCAAAATGGGATTAAACTCATACCCGAACGGCTTTGCCAGGGCATTAACATATGTTACGACCAGCAACATGTTGACGGCGATTACCGGGTTCCAACCCAGCCAGTATGCCCAGGCGGTAGCTCCATTGATGTGTGAAGCTGTTTTTGGCCACTTCATAAAACCCATGTAGGCGTAGGCGGGAGGTCCGCCGGCCCTGTCGGGGAACATGGCGGCCAGTTCCGCCAGAAAAAGGCAAAGGAACAAACCGGCAATGGTGGTAAGGACAAAATTTGGAATTGCGGCCGAGCCCAGTCCAGCCAAAACCGGGCCGGTAACGCCGGTCACCAGGATGGTCCCGGCCAGACCGATCACGAATGCTCCCTTCCAGTCTATGTGCCGACTCAAGTGAGCGGTATGATACGTAAAACGGCCTTCCTCGTTTAATAAGGTCATCTTCTTTTCCTCCTTACCAAAAATTATTTCCTGCTTTTTGACATTTTCGGTACGACCACCTAAAGCATGGTGAGATAACGCTTTATTTCCCAGGGAGTTACCTGATGGCGCATGAATTCGCTCCACTCACCTTTTTTCAGCCGGATAAACTCATCGGCGATGGGACCAAGCGCTGCCCCTACCACCTCGTCTTCCTCAAGCGCCGTCACGGCTTCAAAGAGATTTTGAGGCAGCAACTCACATCCCCGGCTACGGCGTTCTTCGTAAGGCATGTCGTAGAGATTGATCCCCGTAAACGGGTCGCCCGGATCTATCTCATTTTTGATGCCGTCAAGACCTGCTGCGATGTGGACGGCGGTCAGGAGGTAGGGATTCACGGCGGCCGAGATGGATCGGTCTTCAAAGCGGCTGCAGTTCGGAGATCTCAGGAGCTGGGTCCGGTTATTGTCACCGTAGGAAGCAAACGCCGGGGTCCAGGTGTAGCCGGAGGTGGGAGAGAAAACGAATTCGCCGCTCTGGATGCGCCGGTAGCAATTCACGGTGGGTGAGGCGACCGCAGTGAGGGCGCGAATATGCTTCAGTATTCCTCCAATATAGTGGAGAGCGATCTTAGAAAGTCCGAGGCCCTTGGAATCTTTTGTCCCGGGCTCGAGGGGGAAAAGGTTCTTCCCGCCGGCGGCATCGGCGACGTGAAAGTGAAGGTGAGCTGCGGAGCCCGTCTTGTCGGCGAAGGGTTTGGCCATGTAAGTGGCAAGACAGCCATACTTTGCGGCGATCTGGGACGTCATCATCCGAAAGACGGTCAAGCGGTCCGACGCATGAAGGGCATCGGTCCAGCCGAAGTTGATCTCATATTGCCCGTTTGCGTCCTCGTGATCGCTCTGGTAGATGCCCATGCCCATGCGGTTTCCGCAGCGGATCACGTCCTGCAAATAATCCATGGCCTGGCACATGCCCTTGAAATCGTAGCAGGGCTTTGAAAGTGTGTCTATTCCTGCCGGGTCCCAGATCTTAATTCCGCCGCTTCCATCCCGTACCACGAGAAAGTGCTC
>JBEKXG010000192.1:0-7946 GCA_049512295.1 Syntrophobacteraceae bacterium | reverse complement strand
GAAGTCCGCAGGCAGGCCGAGGCTCGTTTCGGACGCGACACGCTCTATAGAGAGGGGCTCATTATCCAGGCGACGCTGGACCTCAAGGCGCAGCGTCTCGCCGAGAAGGCGCTCGACCAGGGTCTTCGCGAGCTCGATAAACGGCACAAACAGTATCGGGGTCTTCACGTCAATGTTCCAAGAGATGACTGGCCCAGCGCTCTTCGCGTCCTTGGACAATCAAATGGCGAGTTGGAAGAGGGCAAGGTGGTTGCCGGAGTGGTAAATGAGTTCGACGACAAAACAAAGACAATTTCTGTGAATTTAGGTACGGAAAAGGCGTTGATTCCCCCGTCGGGCTACCAATGGGTGCAGGTTTCCAACAAGCGTGCGCAGAAGATCTTCCGCTCCGGCGACGTCCTCAGGCTGAAACTGGACAGGCGGCAGGAAAAAAATATCTGGATTGCCACCGTTGAGCAGGACCCGGGGATGGAAGGGGCGCTGATGTCCATCTCGCCGGTTACCGGAAGGGTCATATGCATGGTGGGAGGGCGCGATTTTCTAAAAAGCCAGTTCAACAGGTGCACACAGGCCGTGCGGCAGCCCGGGTCCTCTTTCAAGCCTGTAATTTATGCGGCGGCGCTCGACAAAGGCTACACCGAGGCCTCCGTCCTGATCGACGCGCCGATTTCCTATAACGATCACAGCCTCAAAGGCTCCTGGACCCCTTCAAACTACGACCGCCGGTTCTGGGGACCGATTCTGTTGCGCAGAGCCCTCGTACATTCGCGAAATGTGGTAACAGTAAAGCTCCTCGAGTCGATTGGAGTAAACTACGCGATCAACTACGCCCGGCAACTCGGGATAACATCTCAGCTAACTCCGACTCTCGCGCTCGCCCTTGGCGCCTCTGACGTGACGCTCCAGGAGTTGCTCACGGCCTATTCCACCTTTCCCGGCCAGGGTGAACGCGTCGAGCCGTATCTTATAGAAAGGGTGCTCGACCGGTACGGCAATCTGGTAGAAGAGCACCAGGTAAAAAAAGAAGAGGTGATATCGGCCAAAACGGCATACCTGATGACCGACCTGCTCCAGGGAGTCGTGAGGGAGGGGACGGGGACAAGAGCGAAAGAACTCAAGCGGCCTGCTGCGGGCAAAACCGGAACCACCAACGAACTCAAGGACGCCTGGTTCATCGGTTTCACTCCGTCGGTGCTCACCGGCGTCTGGGTGGGCTACGACGACCATACCGTCTCCCTCGGAAAGGGAGAGACAGGCGGGCACGCGGCGTGTCCGATCTGGGTCTATTTCATGAAGGAGTACCTGAAAGACAAACCCGTAGAAACATTTCCAATACCCGACGGTATCATTTTCGCCAAGATAAACGCTTCTTCGGGGGCGGTTGTAAAATCGAGCGAGGAGGGGTCTGTCTATGCGGCTTTTGCCGACAGCATTCCGGCCCCGGGCTACGGACCGAAGCTGGAGGGCGAGGAGAAGACCTCGGAAGTTGCCGGACACGGAGAGACAGACGATACTCTGCCCCGGTTGAGAGAGGTTCGGCCTTCTTCGAGCGAGTCCTACTTCAAGTCGGAGCTTTACTAAGGGCTTGTCCGTAAACAAGCCTCTCAGACCCGATCCAGGCGTTGCCTATGAGCCTTATAAAAGTGGACAGCGAAAAATGTAGCCGCGACGGAATTTGCGTCGAGGTTTGTCCTTTGAGCCTGCTTTCGCTCGACCCCGAGGGAATGCCGCAGATGCGGAGGGGAGCGGCCGGCTACTGTATCGGGTGCGGCCACTGTGTGGCAGCCTGTCCGAATGGGGCATTGGATAACACGAAGAACCCCATTTCGACACATACGGCGATCCCGGCGCAATTTTCTCCCGATCCGGCGCAAAGTGCGGTCTTCTTGCGCGCGCGCCGCTCCATCCGCCGCTACAGGGATGAACCTGTCCCAAGGGACAAGATTCTGAAGCTTCTGGACATTGCCCGTTTTGCTCCTTCAGGGCATAATTCGCAGGGAATATCCTACCTGGTCGTCGAGGGCAGTGAAAACCTGATGTCCCTGCGCAAGATCGTAGTCGAGTGGATGCGGGAAGTTATGAAGCTTTCTCCCGAGATGGCGGAGCGTTTTCACATGCCTGCCATAATCCAGGCGCACGAGAGCGGCGAGGACCGGATTCTGCGGGGGGCGCCGCATATTATCGTGGCTCATGCCCCGGCAGACCTGTCTGCAGCCCCTGTCTCGACCGTTCTTTCTCTGGAATATGTCGAACTCTACGCCCCGGCGCTGGGGATTGGCACGTGCTGGGCCGGTTACGCGCAAATATGCGCCGGGCAGTTCCCTGCTTTCTCTCAGTTTCTGAAAATCCCGGCGCGCAGGACGATTACGGGGATTTTGATGGTAGGCTATCCAAAATACAAGTACCACCGGCTGCCTGCACGAAACCCTTTGGATGTGGCCTGGTTCGAAGCCGGCGAACTGTAGCTTGCGGCTAAAGGTGAGTTCTAATGAAGGAGTGGGTTATATATTCGGCTCTGGCGCTCCTGTTTTGGGGCTTGTGGGCCTTTTTGCCCAAAATGGCCCTCAGTTGCCTCGAGCCGAAAACAGCTTTCATGTTCGAAGTGATCGGCGGGGCGATAACAGGGCTGCTCGCCTTCTTAATCCTCCGGCCGGAACTGGGCGGGGCCGAAATCCGGGGGGTAATCCCGGCGCTTATTACCGGGATGGTGGGCTATCTGGGGCTGCTTTGCTTCATGTACGCAATCCGTGAGGGAAAGGTCAGCATCGTAGCGCCCCTGACGGCGCTCTACCCTGTCGTGAGCCTGACGCTGGCAACGATTGTCCTCAAGGAAAGAATAAATATTGTCCAGTTCGCCGGAATAATTCTCGCCTGTGTCTCCGTCGTCCTCATTTCATACGAATAGAAATAAAACTCCTCGATGCAGCAGCTCATGTCCCCACGGGCCGCCCTGAAACCATGAAAAGAGCTCCACCTATGGCAGGGCCCTGAAATCAAGAATTTCTCGGAACAATTTTGTGCCTTTTTACTGCGAGACATGGTTCAACCTGTCCTGAAGGCCAGGAAAAAATCTTCAGGATTTACTTACATTTTAGTTTTTTTTGAGAAATCGGCCGGACGCGGTTGGATCACTGCCGCCTACCGGTCCGGTCTTGCTCTGCAATCGCGTTTGTGCGCCTGCCAACTCGCACCTGGCCGAGCATAGGATTTGCAACGGCAGTTAATCACATTGAAACTTTGTATCAGGAAAGGTGAAAAATGGAAAAATTTGATCTGCCCTTGGCAGCCTGGCTGGTCTTCCTGGGTTCAGCCCTCCTGGAGGTCGGAGGCGATGCCGTGGTTCGCAGAGGTCTGCGCGGGCCCAATGTTGTTATTATCCTGGCCGGTGGTCTCATGTTGGCGTGCTATGGCCTTCTCGTCAACACGGTGAAATGGGATTTTTCCAGGCTGTTGGGCGTCTATGTGGCCGTGTTCGCACTGGTGAGCGTTATGTGCGGCCGCTTTGTCTTTGGCGAGAGCGTGGCGAATTCGACATGGGCGGGCCTTGCCATTATTGTGGCAGGCGGTTTGGTCATCCAGTTTGGCTAGTGCCCATTATGTATGATACCATCCTGATAGACGGAATCTTTTTGGGAAAAAAGCGATTTGCACCCATTTGAGGAAACCTTATAACAAATGCTCGAAGTCGGAACAATTTTTCAGGACAGGTATAAAATTCTGCTTTCGCTGGGCCAGGGGGGCTTCGGCACAACTTTTCTGGCAGAGGACATTCAATCCAATGCGAAGGTCGTTATGAAGGTCCCCCATCTTGAACAACTGGGAGATCCTGCTGTCTACGAGCGCTTCAGGCGGGAAGTGGCGATCGGCAAGCTTTTAACTCACTCGGACATTCCCGTGGCCCTGGCGATTTCTGAGGGGGACCCTCCATACCTGGTTTTGAAATATGCTGAAGGCGTACCATTGGCGGAGGTTCTGAGCAAAAAGGGAAAATTTCCCGTCGATCAGGCCGTAAAGCTGGTCGCAAACCTGCTCGATGCGCTCCAGTACTGCCATGAGAGGGGAGTGTATCACCGGGATATAAAACCGGAGAACCTGGTGCTTGCTCCGGATGGCCATTTGAAAATTCTGGATTTCGGCATTGCGCTCATGGAAGGGGCTCCCAGGGTAACCTGGCGGGGTTTTTCAGGCCTCATGGGGACCCCCGAATACATGGCCCCCGAACAGATCAAGGGAGAACGCGGCGCTGCAAAAAGCGATATCTATGCCGTCGGCTGCCTCCTTTATCATCTTCTGAGCGGGTCTCCTCCGTTTACCGGGGATAACCCCCTGACGGTCATGTACCAGCATATGACCAAAAACCCTGAACCGCTCACATCGATAAAGGATTTGCATCCGGGAATATGGGCCGCCATTCGGAAGGCGTTGCGGCGACGAAAGGAGGAGCGCTACGACGCCGCCGAGCAGATGGCCAATGATTTGCGTTTTCCTGACAATGCGGACCTCAAATGGACAGATGAACCCGACCCGCCGCTGGCTGCGGTACTTCCCACCGAGCGAAACAACCTGCTGATATACGGTGGTTCCGTATTGGTTGCCGTCTTGATCGCGATTTTGCTCCTACTCTTAAAACGGTAAACTTTTATATGGCGTTTTCGCCGGTTTCGCCCGTGCGAATCCGAATGGCGTTGCCAATTGGATATGTAAAGATTTTTCCATCACCGATTTCGCCGGTGCGGGAGATTTCGATTATAGCCCTGGTGACTTCATCCACCATACTGTCAGGAACGACCATCTCAATCTTGGTTTTCGGGAGCAGATTTATATTGAACTCCGTATTCCAGTCGTCTCGAGTATGACCTTTCTGCAACCCGCAGCCGATTACTTCGGTTACGGTCATTCCCTTGATTCCCAGCTTGCCGAGCACGTTGCGCAGGTCCGAAATCTTGTCCGGGCGCAGGATGCATTCTATTTTAGTCATTTTTGCACCGCCTTTTATTTGATGGATCACTCTATCCTGTTAACTCTGACCGTCATGATGGTCATATTGTCATAACCTCCGCGCCTGTTGAGTTCGGCTATCAACCCGGCCAGTTCCTCCTCGGACGGACCATGCTCGATAAGAAACGACTTTAACTCTTCAGCAGTCGCATGTTCCATTATCCCATCGGTAATCATGCAGAAAAGATCCCCCGGTTTAGTAAGTCCCGAATAAAAATCCGGCACCAGCAAAGGGCCTTCCCCGACTGCTTTCAATATCACATTTTTGTTGGGATGAGTACGCGCCTCTTCAGCGCTTATCAGCCCAAGGCGCATTAATTTCCCGACGAGGCTGTGGTCCTTTGTCAGTTGAATCATATCGTTGTCCCGCAGCAGCATGATTTTGGAGTCGCCAACATGATTGATGAAAAACCGGTTCTGTCGCAGCAGAAGCGTTGACAGAGTGCACTTCATGTTGCGCGCGGCCCGATGGCTGATCGATAGATCGTAGATGTGCAGCACGGTATGTTGGAATGCGTTTTTTAACCTTTCCGGGATTTTTTCCGTATGATCGCCGAAATAATATTCCTGGAGCAAGACATTTACCGCTTCCGCGCTGGCAACCTCACCCGCTGCGCTTCCGCCCACGCCGTCGGAAACCGCGAACAGGCTTCCAAACCGGTTTAGGCCCGTTTCGGCGGGCATGTAATAGCCGAAATAATCCTCGTTGTTTTGACGGACGCTGCCCTTATCAGAGAGTCCGTGCACCTGTAAAGCATCCGATACATAATCTTTTTTTGAAATCGAGCTGGCTGGCAAGAAGGCCTCCAACGGGCAAAAGGGCGATTGAAAAACGCCCTCTTGCCTAATTTTTTTCGAGTTGGATCGACTTAGCTGTTAATTTCGACGGGACCTCCAATGATTTTTCTCTGGGTCTTGGAGCTTTGAACGAACAGATAGACAACACCAATGACGACCCATACCGCTGTGGCTATGATCGACCACATTGCGGCGGTCTGAGTATCGCCTCCGCCAAGAATCCCCAGGTAGAGGACCGCGATCAGCATCGCGATATTGGCCAGGGCGCCGAGGACAGGAACCACGATGTGCGTGAACGGATTTCGTTGCGGATGCCGTAAAAACGCCACAAACGCAATGAGGTTGGTCATTCCGTACAGAATGAACGTGCCGATATTGGAGAAGAAGGTAATGGCTGTCAGGTTGGTGACCGATAGAACACCGAAAGCTCCGATGACCGCCGATGCAATGGTGATCGCCAGTACGCCTGCGTGCGGCGTCGCGTGCCTGGGATGCAGAAACCCGAGAAAGCTCGGCACTTCCTTATCCTTGGACATTGCGTATGTCACGCGCACGCCGGTATTCATGCAGGCCAGCGTGGTGCCGATCACCGCAATGGCAACCGAAATCGCGACCACAATCATCAGCGCGAAGCCCAGGTTGCCAAGCAGAACATCACCCAGGTTTTTCACCATGTCGCCTATCGGAGCGCTGGAGGCGGCTGCGGCCCCGATACCTGTGACTACTGCGTCTTTGGCGTCTTTTCCGGTATAGGCCGTATTCAGCCAGGCATTGGCGCCGAAATACTCGAAAACGTAGCAGATAAGTCCCTGTACGACTAAGGAGATGATGACCCCGCGGCTGACGTGCTTGGGTGATTTGGATTCAGCCGTCAGCGCGGTCGCCGATTCGAAACCCACCAGCAGCAATATTGCAATGGTAGCCTGGAACATGACGTTGGTGAAACTGTGCGGCATTACAACCGACGAGAGTGTCGGATGAACGAACGTTACATGCTCCGGGTTGGTAAACCGGTAAACGAGAGCCAGAATGGTTACTACTATTAAAGCGATGATCTGGATAACATTGATCACTATACTGGATATGGTTGACCCGTTGATTCCGCGATAGGCTATATACCCGACCAGGAACGCAAATATTACCGCGGTCACTATCTGCCAGAAAGCGGAGAGATCGACCCCGAACTGCTGGAATATATAGCTTATCAGCGTGGCCATCATTGCGACCATTACCCCCGGGTAAACCCAGTAGTAAAGATGGGAGAACCAGCCCACGACGAACTTGGACAGCCTGGCAAGAGACGACAGCCGGTCCTCGTTCAATATCGCCTGTTCGGTAAAGTAGTATGAACTGCCGGTCCCGGCCCGGGGATAGAGCTCCGAGAGCTTTGAATAGGAAACCGCAGTCAGGAATGCCAGAATTAACGCTACAAACAGACCCGCAAACATGTCCATGGCGGTAGTCTCGCCGGCCAAATCCACCTGCGCCGCCTGCATCTGGTAGGTCAACCATAGAAAAGCCCCGGGCGCGATCAATGCCATTGCATTCATCGTGACCCCGGTTAGTCCCAGTGTCTTTTTCATTTCAACCTGTTCTGCCATAACTCACCTTCCTCATTAAGTGATCAGAAAAATACTCTTGTGATTAAATAAACGCATTCTCTTCGGAAATCCGGTTTTGTCACCCCTGGCTGCCCTGGAGCAATTTGTTTGCCAAACGCTCCTATATCGGCCTGGAATAGGCTTCAGGGGGTTTTTGCAACCGGGGTTATCATAAAACCTGCCATCCAAATGACACAAACTTGTATCAAAATAGTGGCCAAGTGAACCAAATTGTGCCGTTTTCCCGGATGAATTGGTCTGGATTGCCACATTTGGCTTCAAAAACGGACTTATTCAAGTTTGGCACGGAACTGGAACACAGTGTTATGGACGAGACGGTTTTTTGGAACCATTCGGAATATTGAATTTCCAAACGAACAGGAAAGCACGCGCATGGACAATATCTGCGAACTAAAGCTCAATATCATTTCAGGGATGCACCGGATAATCGATCGGGCGCTCCACCTCGAACAGGCGATTGAGGGCCTGATGGAGGTCCTTTCGCAGGCTGTTCCCCGGTCGATGGCAGCCATCATCAGCAGCAGCAGC
>JBEKXG010000191.1:0-7974 GCA_049512295.1 Syntrophobacteraceae bacterium | reverse complement strand
CGCTCAGCACCTTTCTCAAAAACGAGCGATCACTGTCGTTGCGAACCTTGTTTCCCACCAGGCCAACCCGGGTAAGCCCGATATCCCTGCCGAGTTCGCGTATGCGGGAAGCCGTCTCAACGCTGCGCCGGCCAGGCTCCACGACCGTGATCAGCCAGTCGACGAATTTCGAGGTCCCACGGCCCAGGTGTTCGATCCCGGCCTCCATATCCATTATCACGACGTCGTCACGTCTCAATATCAGGTGCTGGACCAAGTTCTTGAGCAGAATGCTCTCGGGACAGACACAGCCCGTTCCGCCTTTTTTGACTCCGCCCATGACCATTAGCCGAATATTTTCCCCCTGGCGGACGGAAAGTTTTTCCGGCAGATCGTCAACCTTCGGATTGAGCTTGAAAAAGCCGCCGTAAGTCCCTGGAACCGACTCGGTCCGTTCGGCGACCAATTCCCGCATCTGCGAGATAGGAGTAATTTCGGAGGCGTTTTGTATCCCCAAGGCGTGCGCCAGGTTGGCGTCCGGGTCGGCGTCGATGGCAAGAACACTTCTTCCCTGCTCAGCGAACCACTTCACAAGGAAAGCGCACACGGTGGTCTTTCCAACTCCGCCCTTTCCAGTTACGGCTATTTTCAAAATACTCCCTCCAACGATATCGTGGATCAGGCCTACGATTGGATTTTTCTTCCCAGGCCGATAAGCCGATAGACCAGACCCCCGCTCATCACAGCGACGTCTTCGGCCGAAAGATTGCGCTGAATATTTTCATCAAATAGAATTGTAGCATCGGGAGGGAACTCCTCGTCCCCCTTCCAGAGAACCAGTTGAACGCAAATATGGGGAAAGACGGTAAATTCCATGCCGAAATCCCCATTGTTCACCGGCAAGGCCCCCATCATTGTGGCGCATTTTACAAAAAGCCGCCCGTCATTGCCGAAAAAATTTACGAACGGGTCTCTAGCGCGCTTCTGAAATGCTTCGAAGTAAAAATGACCATCTCGTATCTGGCGAAAGGTGATGAGTTTTCCGGCACATTTTTTCCCGGAAGCGCCCAGCAAATAATGCGCGATCAAAATCTTGTCCGGAAGCGAAACCTCCTCGCTCGAATTGTCCTTGCGAATACCCGTTTCAGGATGGATTTCGACTATGTACTTAGTACCGAGAAAGGGAATGACCAAGCCTTTCTCCGCAGAAAATTCAGCCCCGGCAGCTTTGGCGAGCGTCGCGGCATCCTTTTTCTTGAGTTCCACGGAAGCCAGACGGAATGATTCTTTGTAATCGTCTATCCGAGCCACTTCAACACCTCGCTCAGTTCAGTACGAAACTCAAGAGCAAAACGACCAGGCTAACTTTGACCAACTGTTCGGCGTCGAACTGTCAGGGGCGCGAGAATGAGTGCGCTTGAGCGGGGCATGTCCGTTGTCGCTTGCACGGGAAAAATATCGTGATTATCCGTTGGTCATCAGCAACCGAGTTCAGACTTTCTATTTTAGATTAAATGGAGTCCTCAGATCAATGGTTCAAGACAGTTTTATAGTCCGATGCAGCCAGTGCGGGGCAAAAAATCGCATTCCACGTTCACGGGCAGGAGAAAAAGCCGTCTGCGGCAAGTGCCGCACGCCCCTTCATTTCACCGCAGCGTATCCCGAACGTTCTCTGGAGGTGGATGAACGCACATTCGGCGCCGAAGTCCTCAGGTTTCCCGGACCGCTGCTGGCACTCTTCTGGGCGCCCTGGTGCGGCCATTGCCAGCGCTTGCTGCCACTTATTGACGAACTCGCCTCGGAGTACTCAGGGCTTATAAAATTCATAAAGATCGATATGGATAAGAACCCTGGCCTGGCTTCGCAATACCAGGTTCTGAGCGTCCCCACAATGCTTATGTTCAAAAACGGCCAGGTTGTGAACCGCCTCGTAGGGGCTCTTCCCAAAGACCAGATCGTCTACCATCTGCGTGCTTTGCGGTAGCCGAACAAATCAAGTGTCCATCCGCAGATATGGGACTATTTCATTGTAATATTCAAAAAAACCTCTAGAATCTAAGCCCTTTGCTGAACACTTTCTCTCTATGAAGGTCGCTATGGAAGTCAGAATTCTCGGATCCGCAGGCTCTGAGGCCCCGGGGCTCAATCCCCCGGCCTTTCTCATTGACAATTTCCTCCTGCTCGATGCTGGAACCGTTGCGCTCAACATCGACAAGATCGCGGAATGCAGCATAACTCACATATTCCTTACTCATGCGCATTTAGACCATTTAAAGGGCATACCCTTCCTTCTGGACAACCTCACTGCCGTGAACCCGACCTGCCAGATCCTGGTCCTCAGCGGCAAAGAGGTGATCTCCGATATCAGGAAACACATATTTAACAACAGAATCTGGCCCGATTTTACGATCATCCCCAGTGTTAAAAGTCCCGTTTTGCGCTATCAGGTGATCTCGACCCGCAAACCCGTGGTCATTGGCGACTATAGAATCCTGGCCACCAGAGTCAATCACACGGTGCCGGCTTACGGATACCTCGTCGAGCATGCTTCAGGCGCATCCCTGCTCTATACCGGCGATTCCGGCCCCACCGAGGCGATCTGGAAAAAGATGCGCGGCCATAATGTAAAAGCACTCATCGTGGAGGTTTCATTTCCGAATGAGCTCAGCTCGCGTGCCCTGGCCACCGGCCACCTCTCCCCATCTCTTTTGGAGGCTGAGTTCCGCAAGATGCCGAGCCTGCCGGGGAAAATTTATATTTCACACCTGAAACCCCCTTTCAGGTCCCAGATTGAGGCTGAACTGGCGAGCATCCCCGGTGTATGTCTGGAAATGCTGGAGGAAGGCAAAACTTTCAGAATCCAGTGAGTTTTTGCTGGACTCGTTTGGCACCAGCGGATTTACATAGCATAACGAGAAAGCTTATCCCAGCAGCATCCGATGAGTATATTCCGAAAAATTAAACCTCCAATCCTGCTTTTGTTGGTATCCGAAGTCCTGCTCATTCTTCTTTTCCCTGCTTCCCTGATTTTTGAATCGACCGTAACCGCCGGAGGCGACACCCCATCTCATTTCATTTCAGCCATTACGATCAGTAGCGGGCTGCACGCTATCTTTTCGCCGGTCACCTGGATTCATGGAGCTTATGCGGGCTTTCCGCTCTTCCTTCAGTACTTCCCCCTGCCATTCGATCTCATGGCCTTCATCTCGCCGGCCCTCTCCCTCAAGATCGCCTTCAAGCTCGTTACGCTATTGGCTATTATTCCTTTGCCCGGCGCCGTTTATCTGTGCCTTCGCCGCCTTGGCTACGCACAGAATACCCCTGCAATCGGCGCTGTGCTCTCGCTCCTTTTCCTTTTCATGACCGAAAATTCGATGTGGGGAGGAAACATCTTAAGCACTCTTTCCGGCGAGTTCGCCTTTGGAATTTCGTTAATTCTATACATCGTCTTCACCGGAAAACTATATGCGGACATTGCCAGCCGCAAATCCCCATTCGGCAGTTCCGCCCTTGAAGCCTTAATAGCCATGAGCAACGGATATTCCCTTCTCCAGTCCGCAATGGGGACATCCTATTTTATTCTGCGGGGCGGTAACCTGCGCTACATACTCCGGCTCCATGCCGCGGCGTTCGGACTTGTCGCATTCTGGCTGCTGCCGGTGCTTTGGCGCATCCGCTGGAATACACCATTTGTGCATTCCTGGCATTTCGAAAGCTGGGATCAAATAGCGCCGCCCCTTTTGTGGCCTTCATTTGCGGGAGCCTTGATGGTCGCCTGCTCGGGTACTCGCAACCTCTTTCGGAAGGGGGCGGGATTATCTGCTATTTTTCAAGGATCAATCGACGGTCCGGAATTTTATCTATTCTGGCAGTTTGGAGCAGCGCTGCTCGGTTTCAGCCTGGCCCCTTCTCTGGGACTTGTGGATATCCGCTTTTTGCCTTTCGCCCATATAACGCTCGTGTTGCTTGGGGCAGTCGGATGGGGCAGGCTCTTATCGCGTCTCCCACGCCCAAACCTGTGGCTGGCTGCATTTTCTACCGGAGTTGTCGCCCTGGCGCTCACCAGGGCTGCCTCCCTCGATTCGTGCATTCAGTGGAACTATTCCGGCATGAAATCCAAGCCTCTCTGGAACTCTTATCGTCTGGTGAATGAATACCTGAGCGGGGATGAAAACAGCCCCAGGGTAGTTTACGAGCACAATGAAATAACAAACGGCGCCGGGACGCTGAGGGCTTTCGAGCTGCTCCCGTACTATTCAGGAAGATCCACTCTCGAAGGGCTTTACATGCAATCGAGCCCGAGTTCCCCGTTCGTCTTTTATATTCAATCGGAGTTGACTCAATTCCCGTCCTGCCCCTTTTCGCGGTATTACTATTCACGGCCCGATCCTGACCGCGCGGCCGCTCACCTGCGTCTGTTCAACGTCAGCCAGGTCATCGCGGCATCCGACAATATCGCCAATGCACTTGACTCTTCACCTGATTATGAGCTTAGCATAACCTTCCCGCCCTACAAGATTTATCGGGTCAAGCAATGCGACAATTCCTATGTGGAGCCGCTGAAATTCAGGCCTTTACGAATTCCCCCTCAGGACTGGAAAAACGTTCAGTTCGAATGGTTCCGCAAATCCTCATTGAGAGTACCCCTTGTTGTGGCGTCGGAAGATTCGCCCGGAAATTTCTGGAGGACCCTGCAGATTTACGACGGGAAGCCCGAGCGCATTCCTGAGGTCCCGATTACTCAAACCCTCGAAGCCCCAATTACTCAAATCGGAACTCCCAAGACTCCCGATCCCGAACCCCCAACCAACTATCCATTGGATGAAAGAATTCGAGCTCACGCCACCCTGGGCGATGGAAAGATCACAATCAATACCTCAAAGCCGGGCCACCCGCTCCGGATAAAAGTCTCATATCACCCGGACTGGCGAATAACCGAGGGCGCCGGGGAACTCTACCCGGTCTCTCCGGCTTTTATGCTTCTCGTACCCCGGACCTCCAGGGTAGTCCTCACATTCGACACCGGCGCCGGGATTTATCTTTGGGGGAAAATCCTGTCCGTGCTCACTATCCTGGTATTAATACTCAAGACCCTTTTTGCCCGGACCATCAATTTACGCACTTTTACCGGCGGGGGGCCGGGCAGGATTTTAGAGCGCCGAAAGGGTCATAGCGGCACAGACCCCGAGCAGACCGAATCCCCGCTCTGCCGGCCCATGAAGATCGGAATAAACGCCAGGTTCTTCGCCGTATCGGCCCTACTGGCCGCCATTATCCTGGGAGCAATACTGACGAGGGATCATCGTGACCCGATTCTTCTATACGACCTTGCAGTCAGCAAATTGGCACCAATCAATGACGACAAATTCAGTCCGGCCGGGCCGTCGTCTCAAGACTCAACTGAGATTTCGGCATCCCGGCAGACTTTGACGGGCCTTGAACTTCTTGATGAATGCATTGTAAAATTCGGCCATTCCTCGGTACTCGACTATTGCGTGGCGTACAAGGCGTTGGTGATGAGAGCCGGGAAAAGGTGGGGTGATTTGCTTCCGATGTTAGAGCCCTTTTTGAAAGAAAATCCGGATAATCGCATCTACGCAGAAAGCCTCACATGGATGGGGGAAGCGTGCCTCAACATGGGCCAAAGAGAGGATGCAGAGAGGTTTTTCCGGCACGCGCTGTCTTCCTGGCCCGAAAATGGCGCTACAAGAGAGGCGGGGGCGCATCTGGCGGAGATGGCTGGAGCAGACGCCCTTTTCGAGGACGCCAAAAAGCTTATCGCATCCGGCAAATATCCTGAGGCCTACAATATTTACCGAGGGATCGCCTTCTCTCCGGATAAGAAGACCGCCGACGAAAGCGTTCTTTCTCTTGCCTACTGTTCTTTCCACATGAACAGGTTCCAGGAGGCGTCCGATCTCTTCATTCAGTGGCTCAACAATAATTTCGAGGCGCCGGAGTCTGCCCGGGTCCAGGCCGATTTGAGATACTGCCAGACCATCATTGCTCAGAACAAGGAGTGGATGACAGGACCTGATCCGGGATCAGCCTCCCCTGCCCGCTCCGGGTTGATCGTACGTTTTCTCAACTGGGCCGGGCGGAGCCTGCATCGGGAAATGTAGAAAATCCGGCGCTTAAGCGTTATTCTGCGGGCATCCGGACATTAGAGGTTTTGTTGAAGATCCTGCTGATAAATCCATCATGGGGTGGGAGAATGCGTTCCCGGCGATATAACCGCCGCTGGCCCCCCCTTGATATGCTCAACCTTGCAGCCCTTCTGCAAAATGACGGGCACTCCGTAGTTTTGCACGACGCGCGGGCTGAGGCACTTTCGCCCAATTGCGTCTACAGGTTGACAGCGGCGGCTGACCGGGTAATAGTCAATAGCTCACCCCTGGACAGATGGCAGTGCCCGAACCTGGACCTCGGGCATCTTGTCCAATGGACCAAATCCATACCGCCGGAAAAGCTCATTTTGTGTGGAGTTCACGGGACCGTCTTTCCCTCCACGATGATGGAGCTCACAGGCGCCCGCATTATAATGGCCGGAGAGCCTGAGGTGTCGGGACCCGCGCTTTTCCGCGCTCTAGAGCGAAAGAGTCCATTGTCTGACCTGCCCGGCATCCACTGGACAGATGATGGCGAAATACACGGTGGTTCACCCGCTCCTTTTGCAGACCTCCGCGCTATGCCGCTCCCGGCCTACGCGCTCGTCCGCCCCGAAATGTATGAGTACGAATTGCTCGGGAAAAAACTTGCCGTTCTCGAGACCGCTCGCGGCTGCCCAAACCGGTGTACGTTTTGCCTCAAGGAGATGTATGGGTCCAGGGTCCGCATGAAAGACCCCCTCCAGGTCGCCTCGGAACTCGAACTTGTGCTTTCCCTGGGATTCGAAACCGTATACTTCATCGACCTCGAATTCACGATGGTGCGGGAAAGGACCATCGAGTTGTGCGAGATACTCCGCAAGTATGGTGTGCGCTGGTGCTGCCAGACCCGCATCGATGCGGTGGACGCTCATTTGCTCCGGCAAATGCGAAAGTCGGGCTGCTCTCTGATTCATTACGGCATCGAAAGCGGCGCTGAGAGCACCAGAGAACTTGTCGGAAAACCCCTCTTGAACGCCCAGATCGAGCGGGCGATCCTGGAGACTCGACAGGCAGGGATTGCGGCAGCCGGATTTTTTCTGTTTGGGTTCCCCTGGGAGACTGAGTCTGACTGGAGAGAAACGGGCCGGTTCGCCCGCAGTCTGCCCCTCTCCTATGCCTCGTTCCACAGGGTAACGCCCTATCCGGGGACTTCCCTGGGGAAGGCTTTTGTGCATGAGCCATGGTGGGTTTGCGAGCAGGAGGAGGCAGGCGAGGGGCCGGACCTGACCAGGAATTTTCTCAAGTTTTACCTGCGCCCTGCGTATCTGTTGGATGTCTTCCGCAGCGGCGCAAACCTTGCCGGGGCCTTCCACCTCTTTTCCAGCTTTTTGTCAGACACGCTCCGCGGCGGCGCCTTTCATCAGGCTGTCAGGCACAGCCGCACAGGGATAGAAAAGACCTGCCCCCTTCGCAAAAGGGGGAACTCCCAGTGAGAAATCGGCACGTCTCTCCGGGGCCCCCTGCCCTTTGTTTAGTCATACCGCTATATAACGAGCAGGACACTCTTATTCCGAACCTTCGCCAACTGCTCCTCTTTTTTCAGGATAAGGGACTTGACGCCGAAATCATCCTCGGGAGCAACGGTTCCACTGACGCAACCGTGCAAATAGGCAAGATGATCGAGGCGATCCGGCCGGAGCGCATCAGGTTCTTCCACATAAAGAACCGCGGCGCCGTCGGAGAGGTCTTCAAAATAGCGGCCGAACTTGTTTCGGCCCCAGTTCTTATCTCAATGGATATGGATCTCTCGGTTGATCTCGAATTTATTACCAGGGCTTTGGATCTGCTCCGGACGAGCGACCTGGTAGTCGGGTCAAAAAAGTCAGGCACTCAAAGCCGCTCTCCT
>JBEKXG010000190.1:0-7975 GCA_049512295.1 Syntrophobacteraceae bacterium | reverse complement strand
GAAAAAAGATAAAAGAATCCGAAGGATAGTCGGGGTGCGGGATATCGAGATAGTGGTGGCCAGGATAGCCAAGATTCCGGCCCGAAGCGTCACCTCTACAGATCAGCTTAGACTCCAGAGCCTCGATGAAGAGCTTAGGGGAACCGTTTTCGGGCAGGATCGGGCCATCGAGATGCTGGTAAAGGCGATCAAACGGTCGCGGGCCGGCTTGCGGATTCCTGAAAAACCGATCGGGTCCTTTCTTCTCATCGGTCCCACCGGAGTGGGAAAGACCGAAGTGGCCAAGCAGCTTGCCAGGATTCTGGGAGTCAATTTCCTGCGATTCGATATGAGCGAATACATGGAAAAGCACACGGTCTCCCGGCTGATCGGCGCTCCTCCGGGGTACATAGGTTTTGACCAGGGTGGACTTCTGACCGACGCCATCCGCAAGCAGCCTTACACGGTCCTGCTGCTAGATGAAATCGAAAAGGCGCATCCAGATCTGTTCAGCATTCTTCTCCAGGTAATGGATCATGCCGCCTTGACCGACAATAACGGCAAGAAGGCGGATTTCAGAAACGTGATCCTGCTTATGACTTCCAACGCCGGGGCAAGGGAGATGAACGCGCCCTCAATCGGGTTCAGTGGCGGCGAAATCCAGGACACCAGGGTGGCAAAGGGCATTAAGGCCGTTGAAAACCTTTTCAGCCCGGAGTTCCGCAACCGTCTCGACGGTATTATTCCGTTCAATGGCCTGAGCCACGGGATAATGGAGCGCATCGTTGAAAAGTTTCTGGCCGAAGTTGAAGAACAGCTCGCGGAGAAAAACATCCGTTTTGAGCTTAGCCCCTCCGCCAGGAAATGGCTGGCCGAATCCGGCTATGACTCCAGTTTTGGAGCGCGGCCGCTTGCAAGGTTCATCCAGTCTGAAATAAAGGATATTCTGGCTGACGAAATCCTGTTTGGAAAGCTGCTCAAAGGCGGCCGGGTAAGGATTCTCAGGCCCGAAGAAACGTCCACTGACGACCAGCACTCTCTGAGAACCGAAAACCTGGTCTTCGAGTTCCCTGACAGGAGTTTTGCGCAAAACGTTGAACAGGAGCTGACCACCTAACGGAATATGCCGGTTTTCCGTCTCACAGACGAACTCATATTTCCGCACCCTTCGCTTGCCGATCCCGGCGGCCTTCTGGCCGTCGGAGGCGATCTTTCGCCGGGACGGCTCCTCCTCGCTTACTCCCGGGGAATCTTTCCGTGGTATTCGAACCCCAGTCCGATACTGTGGTGGTCCCCCGACCCGCGGCTGGTCCTTTTCCCCGATGAATTTAAAATATCGCGCAGCCTCAGTCGCGTTATAAAAAAACAGGTTTTCGCCGTCACAATGGACAGGGCTTTTGACGAGGTGATCCGCGCATGCGCCCATGCTCGCGAAGAGACCTGGATAACCGGGGAAATGATGGAGGCCTACAGGGCTCTGCACAAACTCGGATATGCCCATTCATTTGAAACCTGGCATGCGGGCAAGCTCGTTGGAGGACTATACGGGGTAGCGCTGGGCAGGGCTTTTTTTGGCGAGTCGATGTTTTCCGCCATGAGCGACGCCTCAAAGGTCGCGCTGGCACACCTTGTGAACTTCGCGGCCGGCCAGGGGTACGGATTCATAGACTGCCAGACGGCAACCGAACACCTCAAAAGGCTGGGCGCAAGGGAAATACCGAGAAAAGAATTCCTGCATCGCCTGAGAGTGGCGGTGCACGGGAAAGGGGAAAAAGCCGCCCCATCGGGTTGATGTGAAAAGAGGGCAGTGTCCCCTGCAACTTGCCCGATGGAATCGGCGGCTGGGATCATAAAACCTGATTAGAGAACCCGGGAGAACCCAGTATGACACCTGAGCTCGATTATGTCACCATAAAGGGATTCAAGAGTATAGCCTCAATCGAAAAGCTGTCCTTGTCGCCTATTAATGTGGTGATTGGTCCAAATGGAGCGGGAAAATCAAATTTTATCGAAATTTTTTCGTTCCTGCATGCAATTCGCGAGGGGCATTTAGATGAATATGTCCGGAGGGCGGGCGGCGCAGAGAAGTTACTTTATTTTGGGTCAAAGGTCACCGGCCAGATAGAGATACACCTATCTTTTTCAGAAGAGGTAAATCAGTATAAAATAATGCTGGAACCCACGGCAGATGATAGCCTGTACCCTGCAAGAGAGAACGTATACTTCTGGCGTAAGGAACGATACGATGTCCCATATGTAGATTCGCTCCCAGTTCGTGCTGGTGGCCGAGAGGCAGGGATCAGCAACCCTAACGTTAAGGGAGTGGCCGATTGGGTGCGTGACCGTTTGGGACGATGGCGGCTTTATCATATGCATGATACCAGTTTTTCTTCTCCGATGAGAAAGACCGCAAGAGTCCACGATAATCGATTTCTGAGACCTGATGGCGGTAACCTGCCTGCCTTCCTCTACCTTTTGCAAGAGAAACACCCGGCGCACTACCGGATGATTTGTCGCACTGTTCGGATGACGGCCCCCTTCTTCGAGGATTTTCATCTGAATCCGGATCCCCTGAATGAGGAAACGATACGGCTGTCGTGGAGGCACAAAGGTTCGGATCAATATTTCGATGCTTCCAACCTGTCGGACGGCACCCTGCGTTTTATTGCCCTTGCAACGCTATTCCTGCAGCCGGAAGATTTTCTGCCTTCGGTCATCCTGGTAGACGAGCCCGAACTCGGCCTTCACCCTCACGCAATCACTTTGTTGGCATCGATGGTCAAAGAAGTTTCAGCGAGAGCCCAGGTTATCCTTTCGACACAGTCTTCTTTGCTGCTTGACAATTTCAATCCGGAGGATGTGCTCGTAGCCGACCGCATGGAGGAAAGTACGCAATTTAGCCGTATCAGCCTTGAAAAACTGGAATCGTGGTTGGAAGACTACAGTCTTGGCCAACTTTGGGAAAAGAACGAATTGGGCGGACGTCCTCGCGGAGCAATACATTGATGGCCAGACTGCTGATTCATGTCGAGGGACAGACGGAGGAAACCTTCGTGAATGAAATCCTGGGGCCGCACCTCTATAATTTCGGCTATACCGATATCGGCGCCAGGCTCATGGGTAATGCCCGGCAGCGGTACCGGCGCGGCGGGATCCGGCCCTGGAATATTGTACGCAGCGATCTTCTAAAACATCTAAAAGAAGATACCGGCTGTTTGGCAACTACAATGGTGGATTACTACGGTTTGCCAAAAACGGGCACAAAAGGCTGGCCCGGAAGGCAGGAGGCTGGCAGGCTCCCTTACGCACAGAAGGCGGCTGCAGTTGAGAAGGCCCTTCTGGAAGACATCGAAGAAGAAATGGGGCACGGATTTCCTCGTTTTATCCCGTTCGTGATTATGCATGAATTCGAAGGGCTGCTCTTCAGCGATTGTAATGGTTTCGCCCGTGGGATTGAGCGGCCTGAACTTGCCGACCATTTTCAAACGATCCGTAACAGATTTTCTTCCCCGGAAGAAATCAACGACTCATCGGATGGGCACCCATCCCAACGAGTGGAGAACCTGGTCCAAAACTATACGAAACCCTTATTGGGTGTTTTAGCCATTCTTCAGATCGGGCTCGCAGCCGTTAGGGCGGAGTGTCCTCATTTTGCCGGCTGGCTTAAATGTCTTGAGGCCTGGCCGGGAGATGCAAAGAGAAAATAGACTGTCGAAATCATGATCGAAAAAGTCATAATCGTCGGCGCGGCCGGACGAGATTTCCACAACTTCAATGTCTATTTCAGAGCAAATCCGCGCTACAGGGTGATTGCCTTCACCGCGGCTCAGATACCCGACATCGAGGGACGAACATATCCTCCGGAGCTGGCCGGAGACTTATACCCCGATGGAATTCCCATCCATGCCGAACAGGACATGGCCAGGCTCATTCGGGAACACCGGATCGACCTGGTGGCTTTTTCCTACAGCGACGTTTCCTACGGCGAAGTGATGCACAAAGCTGCCATAGCCATGGCCGAAGGGGCCGATTTCATACTCCCGGGCGCCACCTACACCATGCTCAAGTCGCAAAAGCCCGTCATTGCGGTTTGCGCAGTCCGAACCGGCTGCGGAAAATCCCAGACCACCCGCAAAATAGCCAAAACATTGCAGGAACTCGGCAAAAGGATCGTCGTTGTCCGTCACCCCATGCCCTACGGCGATCTGAGGAGGCAGGTAGTTCAGCGCTTATCGGCCTTTGGAGATTTCGAGATCAACAGATGCACCATAGAAGAGCGTGAGGAATACGAACCTCTGATCGAGGCTGGAATAGTGGTCTATGCCGGGATAGACTACGGCCGGGTTCTCGAGAGGGCCGAGTCCGAAGCCGATATCATCATCTGGGACGGGGGCAACAACGACACTCCGTTTTATGCCCCCGATCTTCATATAGTGGTTTTCGACCCTCACCGCGCCGGCCATGAACTGCTCTACTACCCCGGCGAAACGAATATGATCATGGCCGACGTGGCGGTCATAAACAAGGTTGACACCGCTCCGCCGGCCAACGTCGAAAAGGTGAGGAAAAACATAGCCGCCAGCAACCCCGAGGCAATGATCATCCTGTCGGAATCTCCGATAATGGTCGATAATCCCGAACTCATTCGGGGGCGGCGCGTACTGGTGGTCGAAGACGGCCCCTCGATCACTCACGGCGGAATGCCTTTCGGCGCTGCGACAATTGCGGCCCGTGAGTTCGGGGCGGCGCAAATCGTGGACCCGCAGCCGTTTGCGGTGGGATCGATAAGACAGACCTATGAACGTTATCCGCACATCGGAAACCAGTTGCCCTCCATGGGCTACTCGGAGCGGCAGATACTGGACCTGGAGGCAACGATCAACCGCGTCGATTGCGACCTGGTAGTCTTTGCGACCCCCGCGGACTTGAGCCGCCTGCTGCGGATGAACAAGCCCGCGCTCCGGGTTCGCTACGAATACAAAGACCACGGGCCGCCTTTTCTCAAAGACGCGCTTGCGCACAAACTCGAGGAAATCGGCGTCTTGCAGGCGCCGGCGGCGCGGTGACAGAAATTTTTCGAGGGTTTTCACTTGTCTGGGAGTCATATTCATGATTAGAATAATTATGTAGAAATAATGCGCAGTAAAGGAGCTTTAAATGGCGCACAAGTCATCTGTAGAAGATGCCAGGCTAAATCTGATCGTTCCGTTGGAACTCAAGCGCAGGCTGGTCAAGTCCGCCGCAGCGCAGGGAAAGAAGGTCTCAGCGCTCGTGCGCGAGTCAATTGAGGAACAGCTTGGCCGTCTGGAACGAAAGCAATTCGAGGAGAAGATGCGCGAGGCTTATATTGAGATGGCCGGGGAGAACCTGGACGCGGTAGAAGAGTTCAAGTACGTGGATGCTGAGAACCTTTGAAAGGGAGAGGATAAGCTTTGACCGTTCTGCAGGTGAAGCGCGGCGAGGTCTATTATGCGAATCTGGAACCAGCCCGGGGAAGTGAGACAGGCAAAACGAGACCTGTTGTGGTCATTCAAAATGATATCGGAAACGCATACTCGCCCACGACAATAGTCGCCGTCATTACCGGATACTCCGAAAAGAAGGCCTCATATCCGATATGCGTGCCAGTTGGCATCGAACAGGGATTGAAAAAGGCTTCCATAATCAACCTTGCCCAGCTCAGGACAATAGACAAACGGCGGCTTATTGCTCCGAGGGTTGCAAGCCTTCCGGCGGCTGTCATGTCCGAGGTCGACCAGGCGCTCAAATACAGTCTTTCCCTGTCTTAAAGGCACCCCGCTGAGCGCGCAACCCGGTTGACAGACGCATCAGCGGGGTGCCTTCCGCGCTCCGCGAGGTATATCGCCAGGTGGCGCCGGGTGAGTACTTCACAGATGAAGGGGAGTGTAAACATTGAGTCTGTCTTACGAGGATGTCGGGGACTTGGGTGCTCACCAGCCTGATAAAAAGGAAACGCGGCCGATTCTGCTGGTGGCCCTTGGCGGCAATGCCCTCATCGGCAAAGGCGAACGAGGGACGATAGAAGAGCAGTTCAAAAACCTTTCGGTCCCTCTCGGACAGGCCGCGCGCCTCTCGAAAAAGTATCGGATTATAATCACACACGGAAACGGTCCGCAGGTCGGAGATCTTCTTCTCCAGCAGGAATGCTGCCCGGGAATCCCCTGGCACCCGCTCGAAATTCTCGTCGCCCAAACCCAGGGGCAGATCGGGTACATGATCGAGTCCACGCTTGACAACAAACTGACCGAGATGGAAGGAGAGCACGAAAACCTGATCGTGACCGTCCTCACCTATGTGCTGGTCGATGAGAACGATCCTGCCTTCTCCAGGCCCTCAAAACCGATCGGCCCGCCTTTGAGGGAAGATTCCGCCTCGAAGCCACCCTACCTTACCGTGAAAACGGCCACGGGCATGAGGAGGGTAGTCGCTTCCCCAAGGCCTGTCACCATTATCGAGAAACGGGAAATCAAGCGGCTGATCGACATGGGGTTCATTGTGATTGCATGCGGCGGGGGCGGAATCCCGGTCATCAGGCATGGCAGAGCCTTTCATGGAATCGATGCGGTAATCGACAAGGACCTCGCCAGCGCAAAACTTGCCGCAGAAGTCGGGGTGGATGTGCTGGTCATTGCAACAGACGTTGAAGGGGCGGCAATTTCATACGGTACCCCGGACGAGATGTTTCTGCGCAATGTTACGGTCGAGGAAGGGGAACGCTATCTCAGGGAAGGACATTTCCCGGCCGGCTCGATGGGGCCCAAGATCGAGGCCGCACTCCAGTTCATCAAATCAGGCGGAAACCGCGCCGTGATCTGCTCGATCGATTCCATAGAAGAGGCCGTGGCCGGAAATGCGGGGACCGAGGTGGTGAGGTGAAGGGACATGTGCCGCAGACGGCCGGCGTTGCGGCATGAAATGGACGGCTTTGGTCTGATTTTCCGGGTCCCTTTGGTCGCTCGAAGACGCGAAGATGCGAATATGGAAGAAACGAACGTTTCCAAAATTACGTTCCCCGCATGAAACAAAAAGACGGGATAGGCAATGACTCATCATAGAGAATCAGTCAGGCCCGCGGCTTCCCTCCGATTCGCTGTCTTTCAGCCACTTACGAAGCAGCCCCTTGCGCTCTGCATCACGTAAAGGTAACGGTCAATGGGCGCCGCCATGCACAATGTTCATGCTTTAGGGGCTGCATAACTCAGAGTCGGAATTCAGTATTGCTACAGTCTTCGACCTAATTTAGAATATCGAAAAGCTTGTGAAAACAACGGGCTCGGAAGCCTAAAGAGAGGGCGCGCATTAAGGGTCTTGACGGAAGCAGTCCTAACTGGTGGAGGATTATTATGAGGACAAGCGATAGAATATGCGAAGAGGTGAAGAACCTACCGGAGCAGCTTCAAGTAGAGGTGCTTGATTATGTTCAATTTCTGGTCTCAAAACTGGAGCGGGAAAGCACACCTGGTGGACATGCCTCGAAATACCTCTCTCTTTCGCTGGCGATGCGGGGCATGGAAGATGAAGTCGGTCCGGACTATGGCTCATGTGATCTGAAAGAAAGGTTCTGATGGGAAAATCCGGCCAGATCGTCCTGTTTAATTTTCCACTAACAAATCAATTGGATGGAAAACTACGGCCCGCCTTGATCGTCGGGAAACTCCCAGGCGACTTTGACGATTGGCTAATTTGCATGATCTCATCTCAACTCAAGCACTATGTCGAAGGATTTGACGAGATCATCAGCGAAGAGGCCGTTGACTTCTCCTCTTCCGGCCTAAAGACAGCAAGCATAATTCGGGTTGGCCGCCTTGCAGTTGTTGATGAAAACATTCTGATAGGCGCAATCGGTGAAATTGAACATGAAAGAATGAAGAGGATCAAAGCAAGCCTGGCCAAATGGCTCCTTAGCATTTGATTGTCATCTGTGATTTTTCAGAAAGGGGTCGACTGCTGTCCATAGCTGAAGCAAAAGAAACCG
>JBEKXG010000189.1:0-8020 GCA_049512295.1 Syntrophobacteraceae bacterium | reverse complement strand
CCTGGCAAATGGGAAGATTGTCGAACAGGGCCGCCACTCCGAGTTGATGATGCTGGACAGTGAATACCGCAGGCTCTATCAGTTGCAGTTCTCTCAATTCTCCAAAGATGACAGGGGAATTGCTCTCAGGCGTTCCTGAAACCAAAATGAAACCAATCAACTCAAAGGAAGGTCCTCCCGGTAGCTGGATAATTTTTTCCTATTTTTCCAACATAGACGGCAAAGCGAGCTCACAGCACATAGATGACAGAATCCCGCATCTGGCATCACTCGGAGTAAAACCTTTCATCGTTTCCAGCATCTGTGCAGAGCGAAGCAGCGATGTCACTCACTTCAGGGTCCCGTCCGTTGCGCCTTCAGGAGTGCGCTTCGAACTCAGGTATCTCAAAAGAAGAAACAAAGTTTTTAAATTCGCGGCTTTTCCCCTGCTGATTATAATCCTTCCGCTCTATTTCATCGAAAAAGTCATTATTAATCTCGAGAGCGAATGGTCATGGTTCCCGCTGGCTTTCCTGCGCGGACTGCTGTTGTGCAGCAAATGCCATCCCGAACTGATCTATTCGACAGGCGGACCGGCAAGCGCCCACCTCGCGGCGGGCCTCCTCGCCCGTTGGGTCAAGATACCGTGGATCGCGGAACTTCAGGACCCGATCGTGTTCAAGGCCTGGAAAAGGAGCAAAACCGCACTGAAGATCAATTCAAGGCTGGAGCGGTTCATTCTCGAGAAGGCCTCGGCGGTCGTCTTTCTGACAGAGGGCGCAAGAGAAAGGGCGGTCCAAAGAACCAATGTTGATGCCTCTAAAACCCACCTGATCTATCCGGGTGCCGGCCCGGCTCACATACCTCAGACCGTCTATTCGAAAGGAGATTTTTGCCGTTTTGCTCATTTCGGGTCCCTTGCAGGCCCGCGCAACCCGGGGAAGTTTCTCCATGGGCTTCAAATCCTGCTCGATCAAAACCCCGATTTGATCGAAAAAGTTCGATTCGACATCTATGGCGCACTGGACAGCTTCTCCGGCAAACTCATTGACAGGTTCAAGTATCGCGAAGTTGTCACCTATTTCGGAAAAGTTCCCAGGCTGGAAGCGCTCATGACAATGAGAAAAAGCGATGCTCTCCTGCTGATAGAAAATCCTGACGAGTCTTATGAGACAATCCCGGCAAAGGTTTACGAATATCTCCAGATGAACAGGCCCGTTTTGGGGCTCGTCTACCAAAACCCGCATTTGAAAAAGATGCTTCTCGAACGGGGGCATTTCGTAGCACAGGGCGATTCGCCCGCCGAGATCAGCGAACAGATAGCACATATCCTGGAACGATGGCGCAGAGGGGATCGGGCTTCCCTGAATTTCCCCAATTCGCCTTATACCGTTCGAGACGCGGCCCAAAAGCTGCTGGCAATATCCCGGGAGGTCTCCTGGGGGCTGTAAGGGATGGCGCCGATGTCACCATCCCGCACAGGCCTCTTTGAATCACTACAATCGATACCCATTGCGCATACAGAAGCGTCACAAAAAACAAAGCGCAAATTTCTTACTTTTCCGGCCAATTCGAAACATGTTATTGTGATATTATTATGAGCAGCTTTACAAACGAGTTGTCATCCTGCGGGCCGGCCGTCGTGAAAAGATCGCATGTATCCTCCGCGTACGGCTGGATTGTCATAGTGGTTGTGTTGAATTCAGCGGCGCAACTGATGCTCAAGGCGTCAGCCGAATTCGGCCTCCGGCATGAGACTTCGATACTGCACCTGAGCTATGTGCTTAATATCTACGCCATATGCGCGGGTGCCTGCCTTTGCATAACTTTTCTTGCATGGCGAAAGGCCCTTGCCCGCATACCGCTCAGCAGGGCGCACCCGGTATGCTCCCTCGTCTATGCAATAACTCCGGCTGCGGCGTGCTACTGGTTCGGCGATGCCGTTTCAATTCCCTATTATTCCGGCATAGCCTGCATCTGCTGCGGCATCTTTTTGATTTCCACACCCGGAAAAGTGAGCACCTGAACCATATGCCCTATTACCCTGAACTTGCTGTCATACTGCTGGCGACCTTTTCCGTTGCCGCCGGCCACCTTGTGTTGAAAAAAAGCAGCCTTCTCCCCGGCAGCCGGAAAAGCACCTCATACATATTGGCCGTGCTTGCAGCCCTTCTGATGGGAGTTGGCCCTCTGGGTGCGATCTATGTCCTTCGCAAGGTCCCGCTGACACTTGCCGTGCCGATGGGGGCACTGATTTATGTGTTGGTGCCGCTGGGAGCCAGGCTCTTTTTCCACGAAAAGCTGAATGGACGTTTCTGGGCAGGCCTTGCTCTTGTGATAGCAGGGATTGTCATCATCGGCCTCTCTAAAACCCAGTTTTAAAGGGATGGCGCACGGATGTCACCATCCACCAGGCCTCGATGAATCAAATAATCCAGGATAAGGCGTGCGTTTCCCTCCTGCGAGTTCGCGACCGTATCCAGCGTAATCTCCGCATGAAGTGGGTGCTCATAGGGATCGTCGATGCCGGTAAAACCGCTCAGGAGCCCCTGGCGCGCTTTAGCATACAATCCCTTTGGGTCCCGCTGCTCGCAGACATCTATGGGAGTATCGACATAGACCTCAATGAAGCGGCCCTTTTCCATCATGGCGCGCACCTCATCGCGAATTGCCCGATAAGGGCTGATTGCCGCACACACGACAAAGCCGCCATGGCGAACGATCTCAGAGGCCACGAAGCCGATGCGCCGTATGTTCAGGTCCCGGTCCTCTTTGCTGAATCCCAGTCCTTTGGACAGATGAGTGCGAACGACGTCACCATCGAGTAATGTAACCCTGCGGCCCCGCTTAAGGACCAGGCGTTCCAGCGTCTCAGCCGTGCTGGATTTCCCCGAGGCGCTTAGCCCGGTAAACCAAATACATACTCCCTGACGATATCGCTCATTCGGAGGCAGAAACTGCATGTCAGCCATTCCTCGCTGGTTGCCTTGTAAATTGAACTATTTTGTCGAATTCCGTCTGATCGCTCCGATCGGCAGGGCGACGGGTTCGATCAGGTATGACACGTCGGGAATCTCACTTACTCTTTTTTGCCAATTTATCAAGTCTTTTCTCATCTTTTTGCTGCCGTCGTTCTTCGCAAATGTATGATATCGCCCCGTGATCCAACCTCACGGCAGTTTAACAGCTCCCTCACCCCTGGGAAATTTGGCTCAATGAAACACTGACAGTGTCAAGTCATAATGGATGCTCCCACTCGGTACACTTTCCTATCCACGTCGATCGCCAGTTCAGATGAAAAGCCCGTCCACAGAAAGCAAGGAAACGCGGCCCTGAACCATTGCTCTAAGTAGGTTCGCTACCATCCTTTGCGCTTTACCGGCAGTGAAGACATTTTGGGGGCAAAGCCAAAGACCATGCCCCCCTCAGCCGTCGGTATGATTGGCATTTTTTTTGCCGGTTTTGATTGGAATATTGTATTCTTTATAGAGTTAGGGCATTTTAAAAATTTTTGTCGGATGAAATCCGACCTCCGAATGCAATTCGGCATCCGAGGAGAGTCAAGTTGATGCATTATTCAGGGTGAAAGGGGGATATGACGGCTGACAATTTCGATACAACCCGCACGACGAATACCCTGAAGGGGATCGCCATATTTACTGTTCTAATCAATCACTATTTGAACCTGAATACCCTTAAGGATAGTAGCGGATTTGCAAGTGCATGGATTTCGATCTTCTTTATTATGAGCGGTTACGGTGTGTACCATTCGTTGAGTATAAGGTCGAGTGGTGATGCTGGTCTTAAGAAAATCTGGAGTTCATTCTACAGAGATCGTGCCATTCGAATTTTTCCGCTCCTGTGGATAGCCTGGATTATTCAGTTGGCGATCAATAAAGGGGGGATGTCTGGCTGGACCATTATAGGCATTCATGCGCAAGGCCATTACTGGTTCATTTCGGCTATTTTAGAATGCTATGCTATTGCACCGCTGCTTTATTATGGAACAAAGAAGAGTAAATGGACCATGATAGTTGGTGTATCCGTAGCAGTTGCTGCAATAAATTTCTGGATTCGTTTGGGATATCCTTCTCAATGGCTCACTGCCGCGATGAGATTTCCCCATATCCCCTATAGAACCGTGTATCTATTGAATATCGTTCTTTTTTTATTTGGTATGATTATGCCGTATATGTTCAGCCAAGCTCATACCTTTCACAGAAGGTGGCATACACTGCTCTTTTGGGTGTCGGGTATTGCAATATTGTGCTTCATGCTGGTCTTGAAGTTTCTGGTCCTAAATGACCTGCTGTTTAGGCTAGCTCCAATTCCGATTATAGCTTTATTCTGCGTATTTGCATTACAGTATCAAATGCATAACTCTTTCTGTGAATACTTAGGGAGACTTTCATATCCAATCTATTTATTCCACATATCCTTCTATATGCTGATGGGAAGAATTACGCATTTTACCAAAAACAGCCTGATTACGCTAATGGTCTATATTGCTTTTTCCCCGTTATTTATATATATATGCAAGAAACTTGAAGAGCTTAGCGGCCATATCGGCAGGAAGCTGAAGCCTTCTGTTCAATGTGTATCCGTTCAACTGGAGGCTGTTCCGGACGGCGATCCAGTGAGATGCAAATGATCGCATAGTCAACTTGATGAATTATTCAGGCTGAAATCAAGGGCAAGCGCATGAAAGTTCCTCTTCTTTTTCTCGGTGACAGCCACATCAGTTATTTTCGTGTCGCTGCACAGTACGGCATGTTTCAACCAAGACCATGCAGGTTTTGCGAAGTGCCGGGAGCGACAGCCTTGGGGTTGGAGAATCCTAATTCCGCCACAAACGCTCTGGTTGTCTTCCAACAGTGTTTATCGGAAATAGACCGGCCTGTCATTGTAGTGATGCAATTGGGCGAGGTAGACTGCGGGTTTGTTATTTGGTATCGCAGTCAAAAATACGCAGAGGATATAGCAGATCAGATGCGTGAGTCCATTAAGACATATTTTGCCTTCGTGGATTCCTGGCTGGAGAGGGGTTTTACACGCTTCATCATTACCGGGGCTGTCCTTCCCACTATACGTGACGGCGTTGATTGGGGGGATGTAGCCAACAAGAGAAGAGAGGTGTCTGTACCCTTGCTGCAAAGAACACAACTTACGATTCAATACAATGATGAATTACGAAAGAAAGCCCTGGCAAGAGGCCTTCCTTTTGTTGATATCACAGACGATATCTTGGACACCCAAACAGGGTTGCTCAGTGATTATTTTCGAAATCCAAACCAGGCCGATCATCATCTGCATTACAAGCGAGCGGCAAAGTGTTGGGCAAGACGCTTGAATAAAGTACTCTCCGAATGAACATCCTCTGACGACTTTTTAATCCTTTTATTCTATTTTGAAGATATTGTTGAGGAACATAATGTCTTTTTCATCGAGATAGTCGCGATAACCTTCAACAACACCCCGGCGCACTTTCAGTGTATCGTTTCGGGGACGAAGCCATGGTTCTGAAAACGTTTCCGAGGTTTCCACCTCTCTCATCTTGTCAAACGTCGATGATTCGACTGCCTTCCGAACTTCTTGCTCCGTGCAGCAAAGACCATAATAGTCAGTGATTCGGATTAGAACTTTGTTCATATCAAGGTGGCACTCTTCATAAGTGATTTTGAGGTATCCCCTGTCTGAACAGAAACAATCCCACAAATCCCGGAATTTTTTCAGATTGTGCGCACCAAAATAATCGTCCCTGATAAACGCCGAAATGTCTCCAGAGTATTTGAAAAAGTCTTTAAATCTCCCTTTGATCTGAAAGAATAAACTTACCATCAAATCGCGGGGATCGCGTGCCAGATAGACAATGCGATCTTTGGATGAGTAGGTTTTCAGCATATTGCGATAATCAAAGTTATGTGGAGGTTTTGCTCCATCATTGAATTCGAATCCGGCATGATGAAAATGTATATCATCCGCTACAGATAACAAAGTCAGTGCATAGCGAATCCAAGAGCGGCCTGACTTTGGGTACGACACGAAATGCCTTTTCATTTGATCGATCACCCACATTTCCTTGGCATGAATATCCTGCATCTGCCTGAATTGCCAGAATCCTTAAGGCTCATACTTATCTGAATAAGCCCCTGATCGTCCAAGACCCGATCTATCTCATCCTCCTGATATGCGGCATCAGTTGTTCTGATTGCAAACAATTTCCTGGCTCGACGGGCCGCCTCGGTCAGGGTGGTCAATCTGTCAGGCTTGGGAAGATGATGGTGAATTCCCAAATACAGTACGATATCGTATGAATCCAAGAGAAGGTCAAAGTGCTCTTGAGAAAATTCTCTCCAATTTGACAGGTTGGCTTGCCTAAACTCAGAGTTTGGAAACTCTACGCACAATCGCCTTGCAATTCTGATACGCGAAGGATCCAGTTCAAATGAATGGATCAGCGAAGTCCCCCTTTTGAGGCATTCAAGAGAGATAACCCCCTCGGCGGCCCCGAGATCCAGAGCAGTCATCCCGGAACAGTTTTCAAAAATTATATCCAGGCCTTCAAAACGTTCCGAAAGAGGCCATTTGCCGTGTAGCCCAAGATCAGGTGCAAAGGTGTAATAGGCGTTGCTGTCCGGTTTGCATAATTCCAGAAGTTCGCGTGCGTAGTTCTGCCAGGAATAGGGGCTGATTCTTCGCCTTCCGTTCTCGACAAGCCTGAGGGTGAGCGCCCTGTCATTGAAAAGTAATTGCACTGCGTTGCTGATCGCTTCGGGCGTGGGGTCGTCCAAGACCATGGCGGTTTCAAGATGCTCCGCAAAGGCAAGTGTTCCGTTCTTCGTGCATATCAGAGGAATACCGCATGCCAACGCCTCGGCCGCCAGATTTGCCCAACCTGCTCTTTTCTCCGTGTGCACAACACAGTCTATTTCAGCATAAAACCTCGGCAATTCCCTGTCCTGAATAAGTCCAAAAAATTTCAAGCGCCCGCTGGAAAGCAAATCAACGCATTCCTGCTCAAGGCCATCGGGGACTCTTCCAAACAAACGGAGCTCATAGTCTTCGGACAACATCCTCAAAGCATCGATCAACGGCAAGGCGTTTTTGGCAGCCAGTCCGCCTATGATCTTTCGTTCGCCGGTTCCAGGGAATTTCCGTTCAGGGTCCGGCGCAAATTGCGTTAAATCGACCGCGCCATCGAGGAACGCGAACTTTTTTGCCTGGAATTGGGTAAACGAGCCTGGCGGCCAATGCCGGTTGTTGAAAACAATCATATCGGGCTTGAAGTGTCGATTTACATCGAGGAACTTATCCAGCCGGCTCTGATCATTGAGAATGTGCTGAACCCTGAGACCGAATCGGTCATCCACCAATCGCTCAAGTTTCCTGATCATCTCGGTTGGAAATCCTGCGCCGGGAACCATTGTGATATCCCAGAATCGCTTCAAGGCATCAGCGAGTGAAAGCACTTCAAACTCAGAAGCAAAATCAGGACTGGGGCGGCCTGACATGCATAAATAAGCCATTTGACGGCCATGTTTTGTTATTTCTCTCCCGAATCTTTCAAATCGAAGAAGACCGCCGGCTGGAAAGAGGTCGTAGGACGCAACCAGAAAGCGTTTCCGGCGGGAGGTCTTTGCAATTCGAGCGGCTTGCCCTCTTTTTTCCTTCAATAGCCTGTCGAACATTTGAACAATCCAAGCGCGCATGACTATTTCGCTGACTGAAATTAAATCTGGAAAATTGTCAATAAGATGAAAGCGTAACATATAGGACTAAAAATGTTAAAAAAATTCCGCTTGACCTGACGGCGCTTAAGGCCAAAGCGCGCCCTGGAACCCTCTTTCAGCCAGCGGTCGATGATATCCGCGCCATCGGCGACGAAATCCGGGAGAAAATGTGATACAAGCCCTGTAATTCTCTTATGAAACTTCATGAGCTGCGTGATGTTGTTTAGGAAGCCAAGGGTTCGATTTTATAGCCCATTTCCGTAAGAGCTTTGGCATACGATGCCAATCGACGCCGAGCAAAACGGGCCTCA
>JBEKXG010000188.1:0-8051 GCA_049512295.1 Syntrophobacteraceae bacterium | reverse complement strand
TCCTCCCCGGCACATTACGCACTCAATGTCCACCTCGGCGCTCGGTTCGGTGAAGGGGAAAAAACTCGGACGGAAACGAAGTCCAACCTCCGGACCGAACATCTGGTGGACAAAGGTGGTGAGGATGCCTTTCAAATCGCCAAAGGAGACGCCCTTGTCCACCATCAGTCCTTCCACCTGGTGAAACATCGGCGTATGTGTGACGTCCGAATCGCAGCGGTAAGTCCTGCCGGGGGCTATGATCCGGACCGGAGGCTTTCGTTTTTCCATTACCCGGACCTGGATCGGCGAGGTGTGCGTCCTGAGCACCACGTCTTCGGATATGTAGAAAGTGTCCTGCATGTCCCTTGCCGGATGGTCCCTGGGTATATTCAACGCCTCGAAATTGTAGTAGTCCAGCTCGATCTCGGGGCCTTCGACCGTTTCGAAGCCAAGCCAGTTGAAAATGCGGGAAATTTCCATCGTCGTCCGGGTGATCGGATGCAGGCGGCCAAGAGGCGGCAGTCTTCCGGGAACGGTCACATCGATGGATTCACGTCCGGCCGCCTCCAGATCGCTGAGCCTGTGCATCGCCTCCGAGAAGATTTTCTCAAGCTGCGATTTCGCCTCATTGAGCAATCTGCCGGCTTCCCGGCGTTCCTGTTCCGGCACATTTCCCAGCTCTTTGAAAAGCTGCGCCAGTTCTCCCTTTCTTCCCAAAAAACGAATCCGGGCCTGATCGAGGGCTTTCGGATCCTCTTCCAGCCCGGAAAGGGCGCGGGAGGCCGTGTCAAGAAGGTTCTCAACAGCCTCTTTCATTTCCTATGCTGCTTCTTTCGCGATCTTGGCCAGTTCGGCGAAGGCTTCCGGGTTTGTAGCCGCAAGATTTGCCAGCGCTTTCCTGTCGAGCGTTATATTGGCCTTTTTCAAGCCGTTCATGAATCTGGAGTAGCTCAGGTCGTGCCCGCGCGCCGCCGCATTGATGCGCATAATCCAGAGGCTTCTGAAGTCACGTTTTTTGCACTTTCTGTCGCGGTATGCGAACTTGAGGGCGCGCTCGACGGTCTCCTTGGCCGTGCGAAGCAGAGTACCCCGCCCCCCTCGATATCCCTTTGCCGCCGAGAGAATTTTTTTGCGCCTCGCACGCGACTTGACCGCCTTTTTGACCCTGGACATCGGAATCTCCTGTGAAATAAACCTCGCGGGGTGTGGGAGTTTGCATCAGCCAAACAGTTGATGCCTGAAACCTGCGAGGTTGATGGCTAAGAGCCGGTTTATAGATAAGGCATCATCCGCACGAGCGCCTTTACGCTTATGGCGTTAACCACCGTGTCATGGCGCAGCGCACGTTTCCTTTTCGGGCTCTTCTTAGTCAGAATATGGCTCTTAAAAGCCTTGGCCCTGACAATCTTGCCCGTGCCGGTTTTCTTGAATCGTTTGGCGGCGGCGCGATTGGTCTTGATCTTGGGCATTACGAATATCCTCCATCGACTCAAATTTCTGGCGTATGAAAAAAGCCGAGCTTTCGCCGGAACCGTCATGGCACAAAAGCAATAGTTTATTTAGGACTTGATCAAGAGTCAACAAATTAAGGCAGATTTTGTGAATTTTTCAAGATTTAGGAGCCAGAATCATGATCAGGTTACGGCCTTCCATCTTAGGCTGCTGTTCAATCAGGATCTCCTCCTTGAGTTCTTCCCTTATTCGTTCCAAGACTTTCATCCCCTGATCGGAGTAGGCGATCTCCCTTCCACGGAAAAGTATCGTGACCTTCGCCTTGTCCTTTTGGGCGAGAAAACGCTTGATATGGCGGATTTTTACCTGAAGATCGTGATCGTCGGTCTTCGGGCGAATCTTTACCTCTTTTACCTGGATTACGGTCTGTTTCTTTTTGGCCTCCTGGGACCGCTTGTTCTGCTGGTATTTGAACTTCCCGTAATCCATTATCTTGCAAACTGGAGGATCGGCGTTAGGGGCCACCTCAACGAGGTCCAGATGCTCCATGGCAGCCAGTTCCAACGCTTTCCTGATTGGAATGATCCCAAGCTGCTGGCCGTCATGCCCGATCACCCTGACTTCCGGCGCTCGAATTTTTTCATTCACATTGGTCTGTTTCTCCAGTGTCGTTTCTCCTTCTGATTAGAGTTTATTTTTCGTTTGAGAGTAAACTGTCATTCGGTCGGTTCAAACAATGCCCAAACCAACACGCCCCTTGCTGGATTCGAGGCACTCCTTTTCCACCTGGTCGGCAAATTCAGAGGGCGTCATCAGGCTCAGTTGGGTTCCGTCCCGCTTCCTGGGCGCGATCGCTCCCTTCTCGACTTCCTTGTCCCCGATAACGAGCATGTAGGGGACTTTCTGCATCTGGGCTTCACGAATTTTATAGCCCAGCTTCTCGCTTCTCATATCGACTTCCACGCGAACACCCCGGTCCTGGAGTTGCCGGCAGACCTCCCGGGCGAAATCGAGCTGCGCGTCGGTAACGGTGACGATCATGGCCTGCACAGGCGCCAGCCAGACCGGGAAGGCCCCCGCGTAATGTTCTATGAGGACCCCCAGAAATCGTTCGATGGCCCCAAGGATCACCCGGTGCACCATGACGGGCCTGTGCCGTGCCCCATCAGCTCCTATGTAGGTCAGATCGAATCTTTCGGGCAGCGTGAAATCGCACTGGACGGTTGCACACTGCCAGCGGCGCTCGAGGGCGTCTCTGAGCTTGACGTCGATCTTCGGCCCGTAGAAAGCGCCTTCCCCTTCGCATATATGATACTGGAATCCCTTTTCTTCAAGCGCCTTCATGAGAGCCCCGGTCGCTCGCTCCCAGTCTTCGTCCGAGCCGATGGACTTTTCGGGCCGGGTGCTGATTTCCATCTCAAAGTCGAAGCCGAAAATCCCCATCACCTCGATAACAAAATCAATAATGCCCTTGATTTCGTCGTTCAACTGGTCGGGCGTGCACAGGATGTGAGCATCGTCCTGGGTAAACTGCCGGACCCGAAGCAGGCCGTGCAGCACGCCTGATTTTTCGTGCCGGTGCACCGTTCCAAGCTCGAAGTAGCGGAGTGGCAGGTCGCGGTAGCTGCGGATTTTGGACTTGTAGATCAGCATGTGCGACAGGCAGTTCATCGGCTTTATGCCGTAGGACTGTTCGTCTATCTCCGAAAAATACATATTTTCGCGGTAGTGCTCGAAGTGACCGGACTTTTTCCACAATTCGGTCTTTAGCAAGGTCGGGCCGACCACGATCTGATAACCTCGGCGCAGGTGTTCGCGTTTTTCGAAGTTCTCCAGAATATGGCGGATGAGCGCCCCCTTTGGGTGGTAAATAACCATCCCGGCGCCGACATCCTCCGAGAAACTGAACAGATCAAGTTCCTTTCCCAGCCGCCGGTGATCGCGCCTTTGGGCCTCTTCGAGCAGGGTGAGATATTTTTTCAGCGATTCCGCATCGAAGAAGGCGGTCCCGTAGATGCGCTGGAGCATCGGGTTGCGCTCATCGCCGCGCCAGTAGGCGCCCGCGACGCTTGTGAGCTTGAAAGCCTTGAGAAAACCGGAATGGGGCACGTGAGGACCTCGGCAAAGATCGATGAAATCCCCCTGCTGGTAATAGGATACGACCGGGTCGGTGAACTCTTCGAGAAGCTCGACCTTGTATTTTTCGCCAAGCCCGGAGAAAAAGCCGATCGCCTCTTCGCGCGGCACCTCCCGGCGCGAGAAGGGGAGCTTTTGCGAAGCGATTTCCCTCATACCGGCTTCGATTTTTTCCAGGTCGTCCTGCGTGAAGGGTCTCGCCACATCGAAATCGTAGTAGAAGCCGCTTTCGATTGCCGGGCCGATGCAGATCAGCGCCTCCGGAAAGATCGACTTTACGGCCTGGGCCATTATGTGGGCGGCGCTGTGCCTCAGGATCTCAAGCGCCGCCAGGGAATCGGTCCCGACACCTTCCAGGGCCGCATCCTCTTCGACCTTGCGCGCCAGGTCGACCAACCGGCCATTGAGCTTTGCGGCAACCCAACCATCGCGGGAGTGTCCCATCTTGCCCACAATCTCCGAAACGGCGGTCCCCCCGGGAACCGTCAGCTTATATCCATCAGGGAGGGTAATCTCAACTTCTTTCCTCATTCTTCATTCCTGGTGTCTGAATCCGGCATTGTGCCCCCAGGATCGCAACAAAAAAAGGCACCCCCACCTTTTGGAAAGATGCCTTGAATGGAAATGATGTCCATCAATGCCGAAATGTTATCTTCCTCGAGCGATCCGGGTCCAATTAGGCAGCCAGCCGGGTTGTTAGACGAGTCTGCAACCCTGACGACAGATTTTCAATTAACTGGTAGGCACGGGCGGTTTCGAACCGCCGGCTTCTACCGCGTCAAGGTAGCGCTCTCCCACTGAGCTACGTGCCTACAAAACTCTTGATCTATAACGACGCGGGCCGATTATGTCAAGGAAAACATCATGGGACGGTATTTTCCGGCCTACGCCTTTCGAAGAGTGACAGACCGTTCAACAGGTACTGTCCTCCACTCAATATCGAAAAACCGGCCGTTGTGACGAACAGGGCCGAGTACATCCACCCGGGGAGTTCCAGAATTGATTTGCCAAGCAGCGTGAAAACCGTCCCCAGTTGAAAAAGGGTCGTTAGTTTGCTTGAGACCAGTGGCTTTATATCGAATCGCACCTGGCAGAAGACCAGGATGAAGAATCCGCACAAAATGAAAACGTCCCGGCCCACAGTGACTATGACCAGCCAGAGAGGTATTTCACCGATCTTCCACAGCATAAGAAACGATGTTACGAGGAGCAACTTGTCGGCAAGCGGGTCTATATAGGAACCCAGGCGGCTTTTCTGGTTGAGGCCCCTGGCAAGCAGTCCGTCCAAGGCATCTGTCAAACCGGCGACGAGAAAGACCAAAAAGGCCGCCGTCATCCATTTTCTCAACAGAAACAAGGCAAGCACAGGCGTCAGGAAAATGCGTGAGAGCGTAAGCAGGTTTGGTATGGTCATCTCGTTTCAGCCTGGACTTTTTCGGGAAGGGCAAACGATACTTTCATGGTGTGCGTCTCTGTTGAATAGGAATCTATCCGGACCGTCGCACCGCTCGGAAGCGAAGTCCCGCTCTTTTTTAATATGTAATCCCCGCTGACCCCATCGAGTTTCACGACGCCTTGAGCCGCCCCTATCTCCAGACTGATTATCTGCATGTTTTTGAACTGTTCGCGGACAATGGCTTCCAATTCCTTCCAGTATGAATACTGAGCAGCAGGCAGATAAATCGTGAGCGGGCCGACACTTCCCGGTTGCTCTGAAGAAACCTCAGGCCCCGGACCTGAATCGCCTGCTCCACCCCGCTGCTGTGCCCCGGCCTGTGGACCGCCAAGCAGGCTGCTCAATTCCGGGGCGATCCTCGCGGCAAGCTCAAGCGCCCCTTCCTGATTGGAAATATCCTCCATGCTCTGAGCCTTGTGAAGTTCGAATTCCGACTTGCCCTGGCCGATTCTGATCACGCGCAGAGCGGCGTCGAGCGACACCTGCCTGCTGTTGCGGTCCTGCCTGTAGGTGAGCTTGCCGACGACCACATCCTGGATGCCAAGCCCTTCGGCGAGCGAGATCAACTGAGAGGAAGGGATATTGCCGGACAGGTCCATCCTCACAGAACCGGGCTGGGGCAACAGGATGGAAAAGTCAAGACCGTCCATTTCCTTGCTGAGGCTTCGCGCAAAAAGACAACGAACATCGCCGCCATTGGTCGGGAGTTCCCATTCCTGTTCCCATTTTTCCGGAACCGCCCAGAGGATTTCCCTCCTGGTGGCCGAGATTCCGCGGGAAGCCGGCGGGCTTGCGCTGCGCTCGATTATCGGGGGCTGAGAGGCGGGGGGCTGCGCATCATCGGTCTGTTCGGAGGATTCGACATTCTCTTCAGCCGGCGTGTTTTCACTCTCAGTTGCGGCGGCCGGAGCGCTGAGGGCAGGCGAAGGGGCTGAGGACGCCAGGGGCTTCTGCCGGACCGCGAGAATTCCTGATTCCTCCAGGTCTTTCCTGAGCGCGTCCATGGAGACCGTAACCTGTCCGACCACCCGGAACACTGCGCCGGTCTGATTTTCGGAAAAAACCTGGTAGGAGTCGATATATTTTGAGAGTTTGACCAGCACCTTCTTCTGGATATCCGAAAACTGCTCACCCATTTGCGCCGGACTCAGAAATGAACCAATCGCCTGAGTAAGCCCCTGGACCATAAAATCCTGGACCGCCTGCTGCTGGCTCTTCGCATGGTCCTGCGGGTCGTAGGCGGCCTGTCCCTGGCTGAAAAAAGTGGCCGACCGGGACGTTGCAACAGCAGGATTAGACCCCCGGACGGTCAGAATCGAAATCAGAAGAAGCAAAAGAATGTAAACTGGAACAGCTACGATATATTTTTGCATTTGGGGTTGTCTCCGGCATCGCCTAAGAATTTCCGGGCCATTCGGGTCAGGTTTTCCATTTTGATGGATTATTTGCTATCATAGAAGCGGCTCAAGGAAAAGGAGAAAAACGTTGCAGTCCGTACCGGAAGAATGCGTAGTGCGCACCTTCCTGATCGACCCTTACCAGATTCACTACCTCAGATTCATCATTGAAGCATATCAGGGAATGGCCGTCGTATCCACCGTTGACTCAACGCTGGGATTGGTATCGATAGCGATTGCCCCCGGATGCGAGCCGGATATCCTTCGGATACTCGATGCCGAACGTGAGACCTTGAAGCTCATCAAGGTTGATGCGAATTCGGAGCTTGCCGTGGGGCGGTATATTGGCTAAAAATCTTTATGGCGGCGCAATAATCAGCCGTTTAATTTGGCGAACAATGCAGAAATGAGTGTAATTGTGCAGCCGACCACAGAAACTAAAAAACACCCCGCGCAGGCTTTACAAGTAGCGGTTTTCCAAAAAGGCCAGGTGATAATGTCAACGGGGCAGCAGAGCCCCTTTTTTCTTGTAATCCTGAGTGGGCAGGTGGTGCTGAGCAAGAACGGAAAGGCGATCAGGCTGCTTAAGGAGCACGATATCTTTGGCCTGGAGAGCCTTTTATCGAGAAAGCCTTCCTTTTACACGGCTCATGCGTTGAGAAAGAGCAGAATAGCGAAGTACGGGCCCGAAACCCTTGATCACCTTATCCGTGAAAGCCCCCGGATGATTCAGAAGGTGCTCACGTCTGTCTTGAACCAGCTTACACAGACGACGTCCAATCTGCTGGGTTCTCCCGAACAACTCCTGGTAGATGAGGAGCGCGTTCGTTTTTACGAAGACGGCGAGGTAATATTGGAGGAAATGAGCGGCGGGACTGAATTTTACCGCCTTGTATCGACCCAGGGTGGACTCCGGGTAACCGCGGGGGGCAGGGAAATCACCCGTATTTTCAAACCTGGTGAGTTTTTTGGCCTTACAGGTGCCCACGCTCATGCCTGCATAATCAGCATCGGCCAAAGCGTCGTCGAGAAATACGGTACCGACGACCTGGATATCATAATTAGAGATTACCCGGAAGCTGCTCGTCAGATCATGTGCACTCTGATTGAACGCATCTCGGACAGGGAAATCGAAAGAGAGTGACCGGGCAGGGGAAACGCGGCGACCCGGAGACGATAATGTCCGTACGCTTCGTATCACCCCATCTCCGTGTCTCTCTTACGTCACCTTTCTTCCGTCCGAGGTCCATGCGGGACAACAGGTCCTTATGACGAAACCTCTTATCCATTCGGACAGTCCGCGCGGTTTATACGTCCGCACGTTCGGCTGCCAGATGAATGAATATGATTCGCTGCGAGTCCAACGGCTGCTGGCGCCGCTGGGGTACGTGCCTGTCAATGACATCGGCGAAGCTGACGTCATCTTTCTCAACACCTGCTCGGTACGCGAGAAGGCGGAACAGAAGGTCCACTCATTTCTCGGAAGGCTGCGGCGCCTCAAGGACGCAAAACCCCACCTCAAGATCATAGCCGGGGGCTGCGTGGCCCAGCAGCTAGGCGAGAAGCTGCTCGACAGGTTCGATCACCTCGATATGGTTATGGGCACAAGAGGGGTGGGTTCCGTTGCC
>JBEKXG010000187.1:0-9458 GCA_049512295.1 Syntrophobacteraceae bacterium | reverse complement strand
GGGACCGTGCTGCTCGGAAGTCTCGGGATGCTGGTCGCCGTTTTCGCCCTGGGCCATGATGTCCCCTTTTCTCGAAAGCTCCGCAGCATCGCCATCAAGCTCCTTCTGCCGGTCCTTGTCGGTGTCGGCAAGCTGGCGGGCTTTCGCCGCGAACAGGTCCAGCATGCCTTTGTCGCCGTAAACAACGAGCTTGTGCTCTCCCAGTGCCGCAACGGAAGACCGCCGCGATCCATACTGCTCCTGATGCCGCACTGTCTTCAGGATAAAGACTGCATGGTGAAGATTACCCACCGGGTGCAGAATTGCAAACGCTGCGGTAAGTGCACCATAAAGGACCTGCTGGGGCTTGCGGAAAAATATGGCGTGAACATGGCGGTTGCCACCGGGGGAACCATTGCGCGCCGAATAGTCATCGAGACTCGTCCCGACCTCATCATAGCCGTTGCGTGCGAAAGAGACCTCACCAGCGGAATCCAGGATACCACTCCATTGCCTGTTTATGGCATTTTCAACCAGCGTCCCTTCGGACCATGCCTCAATACCCTGGTCGCTCTCGATCGGGTCGAATCCGTGCTCAGGGAAGTCTGCGCGCTGAGATAAGAAAAGAAATGGTCACGTCACGAACCCTGGCTTACCAGATTCTGCTGCACCTGGAACAGAAGGCTTCCCATCCCGACCGGTTGATCCGGACCACCCTGGAGCGCCACTCGCGGCTCGATGAGCGCGACCGGGCGCTTCTGACCGAACTTGCGTATGGGGTTGTGCGCTGGCAGGGGCGCCTCGACTGGCATATCGATGAGCTTAGCAGGACGAGGCCCGACAAGATTGCTCCGGCTGTGCGCGTCCTGCTTCGTCTGGCCCTCTATCAGATTTTGTTTCTCGACCGCGTACCGGACCACGCGGCCGTAAACGATACGGTTGACATCGCCAAAACGAGCCAGCCGCCCCATGTTATCAGATTTATTAACGCAATTCTTCGCGAGGCTGCCAGAAAAGGCGGGGCGATGGGACCGCCGGCCGAATTACCCGCTGACCGCGGCGTCCGCCGGGGTGGCGGGCGGGCATCCCGGGAGTCTTTCGCCGGAGGCGGTGACTGGAACTGGCCGGACCCGCAGAAGGACCCGGCACTCTACACTGCGGTAATGACATCACACCCGGTTTGGCTTGTACGCAAGCTCAACGACGAGATCGGCCCCGAAGAGACCGAGCTTTTCTGCAAGTCCAACAATCGGATCGCCCCGGCGGTCTTACGGGTCAATGCTCTTAGGGCAACGCGAGCCGAGGTAATCGAATCTTTGAAGGCCGAGGGAATCGATACGGCGCCTTCTCCATGGCTCGAGCAGGCCCTGCGCGCACCGGCGCCCAGGCGGGACATGACCGCGATCGGCGCACATTGCCATTCTTATGAAAAACGACGGCGAAGTGCTCTCAGTTGACAAATCGGCCTGGAAACTCGAAGAGCTTCGGAAAAACGCCCAAAGGCAGGGGATAACGATAATCCGCACGCTTGCCGAAGACATCTCGATGCTGCGGCCGCAATCCATAGGCCTCTTCGACCGCGTTCTGCTCGATGCCCCCTGCACCGGCCTGGGGACGATGAGGCGAAAGCCCGACATCAAGTGGCGCAGGCACATAAAAGATCCCTACCGGTTATCTCAGCTCCAAAAAGAGCTGCTGTCCCACGCCGCGCAGTTTTTGAATCCTGGCGGTGTTCTCGTCTACGCAACCTGCACGGTTCTACGAGACGAAAACGAATCAGTGGCCCAACACCTGGGTGAATCACACCCGGAACTTGCAATCGAACCGGCGGTAGAAAAGCTGCCTTACACCTGCCGGGACATGGTATCGGGCCCCTACTACCGCTCCTGGCCTCAAAAACATGATGTGGATGGGTTCTTTTCGGCCAGGTGGAGGGGCGGTGGGACCGCCGGCCGGGATTAGCGTATCGGGGTCGTTGCCGGCCACGGCCGCGCCGGGGGGCGGCCGTGCCTCAGCTCGGGAAGAATGGAAAATGAATCGATAGCCAGAGGTGAGATACAGTTATCGGGCAAGCTTGGCCGCGGTTTTCCAGCCAATAAAAATCCCTTTTGTGACTTGAACGGTAGATCTCATATTCTTCAACCGCAGAATGCTCAATCGGCTTCAGGGTGGCTTTATTTTTGTCATCATCAAGAATAGATGCGAGCTTTGTAAGTGGATACGGTCCCTTTACATACCCGACCATAAGCGCGTCCTGCATTGCCCAGGCATAATCACCATTAACGAAACGCACCAGCCCTTTATTGCAGTAGTGGGATAAAATGGGGTGCTGAACATCAACCGGCTTGCATTCCACGAACAGGCCGTCCTGATCGCTGATAATCGGCACGTGTTCCACCCGTTTTAGATCGAATAAAATATCAGGCATCTTGTCGGGATGTGTCTTGTCGAAGTTTGTAATCTTCTGTTCCCTGATCACCTTGCCGAACAGAGCGCAGTTGAATCCCTCAACATCGCCGTTTTTTCGCAAAACGTTCTCAATAATCTCGACCAATATCTGTGTGATTCTATCTTCATCTGCCGATTGCATATGAAAGCCGGAGGGTGGCTTTTCTTCGAGTAGCTGCCAAGCCTTTTTGATTACCTTGCAAATAAGCAGAATGGTGCGCTGTGGGATTTGCGGGTGCGGCAATGTGAACACTACGCCTTGAGTGAAGAAGCCGATCGGCATCAGCTTCTCCTCATGGGGAACGCATCGAGATGATAGCGTAGAACGTCCAGGGCGCACAGGCGAGCACGGCTTAATGTCCAATAACGATATTGGCCGATGATGCCTACAAGCAGGCGGGCCTCTTCGTGCACAATGACACGACTGGAGCCTGTTTTGTCAGCTTCTTCAGTGATGAGAGAAATCAGGTTTTGCAGGGCCGATCGCGTCAGAATTGCGGGAGCAGAGGTCGAGGAAACAGAGAAAAAATGCCAGGGAGTCAAGAATTCCTGTTTCTCAATCTCAACCTCATCGATCGATAACGTTTCGTCCGTAAGCTCGAAAGATGGGGCGAGAAATTGGTGAAGCTCCGCATAGAAAGCGTTGCGATCATTCCTCTTCGGGGGACTGTTGGCACGATCTCGTTCCTTCTTGAAGGGTGCGGCGACCTCAAGCGTATCTTTCACAACCCGGCGGTCATACTCATCTAGGCCGTACAGACCGAAAATAAAGTCGTTAATCGCCTCCCAGGGCTTGCTGGAGGCGGTTTCAAGCTGAGCGGACAGCTCTTCTGCGCGTCGTCGTTGACTTCCAGACAATAGATCGGTTGACGGAAAAGGAAAATTCTCGATATTCTCTTTGAGGAAAGTTCTTCGCTCCGCAGCCATCCTCGAGCTAGTCATCAGCACGTGGTGGCGGAATAAGTCAGAATGGGTAATCAAGTGAAGAAGCGCGATGATCACATCAGCTTCTTTACTGCCCGCAGCAGAAAAACCGTAGTAGCTTTTATTGAAAACAGTCGATTGCCGCACTACCCATGACTTCGGCAAATCCCTGGAACCGCCCGGCGACTCCGGCACAATAAGCAGCGGGGGTGTATACAATTCAATACGCCTTGGCCTATGCGCTGTAAGTTGCTTGAACTTAGGCAGCATCGTTACATCAACGGAGAACCCACCATTTGGAGGTGGAACAAAATCAGGCAATTCGCGCATGAATTCTGCATCTTCTTGAGGCAGGTTCGGTGAACGATTATATCCCAACCCCGAATACAGCCCCTTACTGTCCCAATACGACTTAACCGTCAGGCATCTCAATTCATCAAGCTTACGGACCAGTTCCACGTCAAGAGAAGTTCCCACCGCCAGCGTTTTCAGCAGCCAGGAATCCTTAACGGCTTCGGCAACGGCTACTGGTTGAGCGGATTGGTAGTCAATCCGGATGCGCCCTTTGTCATTCAGGCACTTTTCAAAATGAGGCGTAACAAAATAAAAATGGTGGTTGACGGCGGGCAAATGATTACGTGCGAAAAAGAGCATGAAAGGCTGACGCATACCCGGCCATACCTCGCTATCCGACAGGTTAGACCCATTCAGTATGCCCGTAATTTCGATTCCCTGTAAGATCGCATTAAACGCTTTGGTACCGGCCGGTGTCTGCTTGAGAAAGATCCGCCCGGGCAGTGCCATGGCGATAATACCCCCCGGTTTTGCCCATTCGGTCGCTCTCCACAAAAACGGCAGGTCGGGATTGTTGTCAGGGTTGCGGTATGTCTGCGCAATACCCTCAAGGCCGCGATCTTGGCGATCCTTTAGAATCTGACGCGTCAGATTGGTGAATACAATATTGTTTTCCGTGACTTTTTTCTTGGCCTCTTCATCGTCGCCCTTCAGGCGGCCCCAGGGCGGATTGCCGATGACCATATCGAAATGGCAGTTGAAGTATTTGGGAAGATCCAATCGCAAGCTGCCCAGCGCAAAACCCTTGCTCGCCTGTTCTTCAGGTCGCCTGAGGTTATGCAGCACCACCCCCTGAAGCGGCTTAGGGAACCTCAGGCTCTTGGGAGGTCGAGGCGACTCATTTAGTTCGATGGCGGTAATGTAAAGTGACAATGCTGCCAGGCGCAAGGCCGGCTCGCTGACATCAAAACCACAAAGCTGATTGTAGAGGATGGTCTGAATCGCCCTGGTGTCAGGTCTTTTCCCGTCATGTTCCCAGCGGGCCGTAACAAGCTTTCTGAATGCCAGTACAAGAAAAATCCCGGCACCGCAACTTGGGTCGAGAATTCGGGCATTCTTCTTGTCGGAGAGTCCCTCAAATGCATCATCCACAAGGTAGCGGGCAATATTCTTCGGCGTATAGTACGCACCTGTCTGTTTTCGCTGTTGAGGGTCCCAGATTTTGCTAAAATTTTCATACACCTGACTGAGTACGCCGATAGGAATGTGCGCAAAATTAAGATCGCGCCAATCAATCGTGCGTTGATAGGAAGCTCCTGCATGCTGCCATCCATCGAGGATGGCGCGCAAATCGAAAAATAATCGACCATTAGTCCGTGAATTTGCATGGGTGAATATGTCTTTATATCCACCGGGAAGAGGGAGCATGTCGCCATTGAAGGTTTCATCCAGCCACCGGCATGTTGCAATGGAGTTATCGACATCGTAAAAGCAATCACCGGGTGACTCTGCTTTCGGACATACAGAATGAAGTTCAGTCTGCCTGACTATCATTCGGTCCCACAGGAAACGGAAAAACAGCGCACGGCCAAGCAATGAAAGGACATCCAGCGGATTAAGGCCGTAGTTTCCTATGAGGGTGTCAGAGGACCGGGTCATCAGGTTATTAATTGTCCTGAAGACATAGTCAGGTTCCTCGGGTTGGCCTTTTATGGTGAAAAGACCATTCACGACCCTCTGAAAGAACAGCGGCGCTGCTGAAGAATCCCGTTTGATCGTCTCTGGGGCGCTCTTGGCGAGCACGGAGCGATCCAAGTTTATTGGATATACATTCAGCTCGCCGGGACTCAGCACGCCGAGATAGGCCATCTCTCCCCGGTTGGCGAGGAGCCACTGCAAATCCAATATCTTTTTGTCCTCGGACTTCAGTATCCGATCACCCCATAAAATGTAGAGGAGAGGTCTCGACTGGAATTCAGCGACCGCATCAACTTTAAGACTAGCGCTCCCCGATGGCTTCAGCAGATCAAGATAGTCCAAATGCCTGGGAGTCGGCTCGCCGCCAAGCTGAACGATATCGTGACATCCAAAGGCTTTTGCTGTATCTACAAGATTCATGGAATCCATCGATTATTCCTGGTCCGAAGAATCCCCTGGTAGCGTCCGAGGATAAGAATGGTTCCAATCTCGCTTTTAGTGTACCGCAACTCTTTAAAATCGGGATTTTCGGCTTTGAGCACCAGCAAACCAGATGAGGAATAGACCCGTTTCAATGTGGCCTCCTGCTCGATAAGAACAGCCGCTATTTCTCCATCGTCAACGCAATCCTGTTTTCGTATTACAGCAATATCACCGTTTCTAATTCCTGCTCCTATCATGCTGTCACCGGACACACGGAGCGCAAAGAGTTCATCTCCGCCAAAAAAAGCAGGAGGAATAGGCAGGTAGGCTTCAACATTCTGCTCCGCCCATATCGGAACCCCGGCCGCAATAGTACCGAGTAATGGGATGGACCCCTCTCGCTGCCGAAGGAACGGTGAAGGTGACAGCACCTGGATTCCACGAGCTTTCCCGCAATTTAGGCGGATATAGCCCTTTTTTTCGATCCGCGCAAGATGGCCGCGCACGCTGTTAAGGTTGCCAAACTTCAAATCGTGACGGATTTCCGCCTGTGTCGGCGGATAGCCATTCTTCCTTTGGCACGCGACAATAAATTCATAAATCCTGGATTGTTTGTCTGTGAGGTTCTTCACGACAACCTTGCAGCCACATTAATACTGTTTAAAAAAACAGTGTTATTCTACACAGTATAAAAGGAAAAGCAAGAGATTAGTTGTCTCAACCTCCAGGATTTTGTTACCGGATGGAAGCAGGAATCGGGAAGCGGGGTGCGGGAAGAAACATCCAGTTTGAGCCGGCAAGCGGATTGAAAATCTTATTGCGTGCCTGCTCCCGCCCCGCCGCCCGCCCCAAAAATTTCCTTGACATTGTGCTTTTTGCTATATTACATGAAGGATTAACATTGAAAGGAATGTATAGTGGCGGCCGTTCTTAAGAATTCCTCTATGGTGTGGTTGTGGCAGGCTTTTCAATGAGCCTGTCCACATAAGCCCGTTGCGCATAATTTAGGGCCGTGGGGCCAGGATCTCTTTGATAACCTGTGCCCCACGGCCTTTTTTGTTTTTAGGGCCGCTTGGTTTCCAACCTTCAACAGGCAAGGAGGAAAAGAAAAAATGGAGCAGACAAAGGTCATTCTGGCAGACAATGAAATCCCGACCCAATGGTACAATATTCTATCCGATATGCCCACGCCGATGAGTCCGCCGCTTCATCCCGGAACGGGCAAACCGGTAGGTCCCGAGGATCTCGCCCCTGTCTTTCCCATGAACCTGATCGAGCAGGAAGTCGCCACCGAGCGCTGGATAAACATCCCGGACCCGGTACTGGAAAAATACCTTCTATGGCGTCCCACGCCGCTTTGCCGCGCGCGCAACTTCGAAAAGCTCCTCGACGCCCCGGTAAAGATCTACTACAAATACGAGGGGGCAAGTCCACCCGGCTCCCACAAGCCCAATACAGCGATCGCCCAGGCCTACTACAACAAAGCTTTCGGCATAAAGCGGCTGTCTACCGAAACCGGGGCAGGCCAATGGGGGAGCGCCCTCAGCATGGCTTGTGCGATGTTCGGCCTCGAGTGCAGGGTTTTCATGGTGAGGATCAGCTATGAGCAAAAGCCGTACCGCCGGCTGATGATGGCCGCCTGGGGGACCGAGTGCATCCCGAGTCCGAGTGATATAACCCGCGCGGGGCGAAAAGTTTTGGCCGAAAATCCCGACTCTCCGGGGAGCCTTGGAATCGCCATTAGCGAAGCCATCGAGGACGCGGTCGGCAATAAGGACTCCCGTTACTCTCTTGGCAGTGTACTCAATCACGTGCTGCTCCATCAGACCGTCATCGGCCTGGAGGCCCAGAAGCAGCTTGCCAAAATAGGCGAATATCCCGACGTGGTAATGGCGTGCGCAGGCGGGGGCAGCAATTTTGCCGGGATATCGCTTCCCTTCGTGCGCGACAAAATCCACGGTAAGAAGATATCCGTCGTTGCAGCCGAGCCCGCGTCCTGCCCGACCCTGACCCGTGGCCCGTTCGCATATGATTTCGGCGATACGGCCATGACCACGCCTCTTCTGCCCATGTACACGCTCGGCCACGACTTTTTGCCCGAGCCGATCCACGCCGGCGGGCTGAGGTACCACGGAATGGCCCCCATAGTTTCCCACCTTGTAAAGGAGGGTATTGTCGAGGCGAGGGCCTATCACCAGATCGAGACTTTCACGGCTGGAGTAAAATGGGCAAGGTGCGAGGGGGTAATCCCGGCCCCGGAGACCAATCACGTGATAGCCGCCGTGGTCCAGGAAGCGGAGCGCGCAAAGCAGGAAGGAAAAGAAAAGGTGATCCTGTTCAACTTCAGCGGTCACGGAATAATAGATCTATCCGCATACGATGCGTTCCTTTCGGGAAAGCTCATCCAGCACGAGCTGACCGACGAGGAAATTCAACGGGCGCTGAAATCGATCGAAAATTTTCCGAAACCGTGAGATCGGCGAGATCCCCAACGGTTGGACTGCCGACCGGGATCAACCCAACCAGACCTGCCGCCTGCCCCGGCGAACCCCAGATCGGGTCCGGGGCAGGCGCCGGGGACGGCGGGCCGCCTGCCATCCCCACTGTTTCCGCCATCCCTGCGGCCGGATCGCATGCAGCCAATCCATCTTACCGGGCACGCCGCTGCCCTTGGTGGCGGCCTAATGCATGGCTTTCCGCAGGAGCAAAACACCTTATCTTTCGCCGCCTCAAAAGTCGTATTGGCAAAGGTGACGTCCTTCGGATAATATATAAACTACCCGCATCTGACTCCCGGCCTCTGAGAAGTTGAGGGCCGTCCTGGCGACTGCCTGCCCCGGTCAAAGGGAGACAAAGGTCGGCAGGATGGCCAAAATCCTCGGGGTGAAGCAGAAGAAGCAACGATGGGTGAGCAAAGGGAGTCCAAATAGATGATTGAACCTGCCTGACGATCGCATTTCGAGGTTGAGCGATGAAAAAAATGGTATGGATTTCGTATGATCTGGGAGTAAGAGGAGACTATGAGGGGCTTTACGCCTGGCTTGACAATCATAATGCCAAAGAGTGCGGCAATAGTATAGCAGTATTACAATATGAGCATGTGAAAGACTTAGTCGACGAGCTGCAAAAAGACCTTGCTGAAAGCGTTTCTTTAGCTAAACATGATCGTATATACGTGGTTTGGCTTCAAGATCGTAAAATAAGGGGCAAATTCCTGTTCGGAAAGCGGAAGGCAGCCCCCTGGTCCGGGTATGGTTTCCAAGAACCCCAAGTAGATGAGGAAGGGTAATATGGCCAAGAATCTATTGGTGGATACGGGCTTTTGGTTTGCCCTTTATGAGAGTGACGATTTCCACCATGAGGAAGCACAGGATCTTGCCGATCTTCTGGATGACTACAATTTAGTACTCCCCTGGCCATGCCTGTACGAAACACTCAATACCAGATTTGTTAGACACCGTCACTGGCTCGACAATTTTTACGACTGCGCCAATCGAAGCACTACCGTGCGGTTACCAGATGAACCATACCGTAATAATGCGCTCGGAAAGGTTTTTAAGAGCCCAAGACCATGGTTGCCGCTTAGCCTGGTTGATGAGGTGATAATGTTGGCTCTACTGGATCCAAATACTAAAATTGATGCCATGCTCACATTTAATCTACGCGATTTCTTCCATGCTTGCAATTCAAGA
>JBEKXG010000186.1:0-8155 GCA_049512295.1 Syntrophobacteraceae bacterium | reverse complement strand
TGAGAGAGGATGGGGGTCAAAAGCCATATGTCCTCCGCCTTAAGCTTCTGAGGGCAAGGAGAGTCGAGGTTGATCCGGGGCCGGTGGAGCGTGGCGATATGGTTGTGGTCCGATCCGAGAGGTTGGGCTCCGGCGATCTGGTCCTCGCCGGTCCCGGATCGATTCGGGAAGGGGCTGCAATATCAGTGAAAGGCGGCCTGGATGAAAAGCAGCTCCTGGAGCTTACGATCGATGCCGGAATTGCGTCTGCCGAAAACAGGAACGTGAACGAAAGCGCACGTTTCATATCACGTGGATATTCCGACGCATGGGGGTTTGACTTCCACTTAATGACAGCCATGCTTGCGAGGGCCTACAGTGAGTTCGATCACCCGCTGGTCGAAGTCGCCCCGGCATCCGATATCGTCATCGAGGGCTCCGGAGCGCTGATCCGGGCCGCCGTTAGAGTTCAGGCGACACGTCGCGGCAGAAGCAATTACCTGTTGGGATCCCCGCAGGGTTTCACCAAACTCCTGCTGAGAATGGAAAAGCTTGATTCGGGGTGGAAAATAGTCCAAATAAAGGGGCTGGAGCCTCTCGGGTTCGAGGAAAAATTCATGAAGCTGCTCGGCGCGGAGGTCGGGCTGCCCCTCTCGGGTCCGGAAAAAAGAGAGAAAAAGCAATTCTGCATGCCGTGCCGCGAAAGGATGGTGGATCGTTTTGGAGACGGCCCTTAAGAGCTCATGAGACGCAGAGAGGGTTGTGTCGCCGTGTCCCCGCATCCCCGTGTCATGAGTTGCTGACTTGGAGATGGGGCGAGGGGGGTGTCACCGCGTCACCTATGTGGCGGATGTGATTTTTTGGTTTTCGCGCGATTGTTTTTCATATAGAGTTCAGGCGCGGATTAATGCCAAATTGCTCTCAAGCTCGACTCTCTGAGAGGTGGTGGCCTTGGCGGGCCGGGAGTTATTTATGAAAGTTTACATCGGAGCCGATCACGCCGGCTGGGCGTTGAAGGACCTTGTGGCTTCCGCTCTGAGGGGGGCGGGTATTGAGGTCGTTGACGTTGGGACAAGTGGTCCCGATTCGGTCGATTATCCGATCTACGCCTTTCAAGTCGCGCGAGCGGTGGGCGGTGGACAAGCCGACCGTGGCATCCTGGTGTGCGGCAGCGGAATCGGAATGTGCATAGCGGCCAACAGGGTTCACGGAGTAAGGGCCGTGAATGGGTACGAGCCTTTCGGGGCGCGCATTAGCAGACGTCACAATGACAGCAATATTTTGTGTCTCGGGTCCCGTTTTACCGGCGTTGACCTGGCCCTCGAAATAGTGCGCGAATGGATGGCGGAGCCTTTCGAAGGCGGCCGTCATAAGAGGCGCATCGATCTGATCGACGAACAGTGTTAAGTCATGGCTCTTCCTGATTCGGCCCTTTTTTCGTGTTCTGCATGGTGTATTGGATTATGTGCATAGTTAGGTGAACGATTGCTATTTTTTTTGAGGAGCAAAAATGACATTCCAGCAACTCATACTTGCGCTTGACAAGTTCTGGTCCGACAGGGGATGCTTGATTCAGCAGCCCTATGACCTCGAAGTCGGCGCAGGTACATTCAATCCCGCCACCTTTTTGAGGGTGCTGGGGCCTGAGCCCTATAGTGTGGCCTACGTCGAACCTTCCCGGCGGCCTACAGACGGCCGGTATGGGGAGAACCCAAACCGGCTCCAGCATTATTATCAGTACCAGGTGATTTTGAAGCCTTCTCCCGCCGATTCGCAGGGAGTCTACCTGGAGAGCCTCAAAAGCTTCGGAGTCGATCCCCTGGAACACGATATCCGCTTTGTAGAGGATGACTGGGAATCGCCCACGCTGGGGGCCTCGGGCCTGGGCTGGGAAGTCTGGCTCGACGGGATGGAAATAACGCAGTTCACATATTTTCAGCAGGTCGGAGGTATTACTCTCAATCCGGTCAGCCTCGAACTCACTTACGGTCTGGAGAGAATCGCGATGTACCTGCAGGGTGTTAACTCCGTCTATGACCTCACCTGGAGCGGCAACGTCACCTATGGCGACGTGCACCATCAGGGAGAGGTGGAATGGTCTCATTATAATTTCGAAGAAGCCGACGTGGACATGCTGCTCAAACTCTTCGGCATGTATGAGGCCGAATCGCTGCGCATGAACGAGCGCGGGCTGGTCCTGCCGAGCTATGATTATACGCTGAAATGCTCCCACGTGTTCAATTTGCTGGACGCGCGCGGGGCGATCAGCGTAACCGAGAGAACCAACTATATCGCCAGGGTCAGGAACATGGCGCGCCTTGTCGCGCAGGCCTATTACGCCCAGCGCGAGAAAATGGGATTCCCGCTCTTGAATAAGTGGCTAAAAGCGAATTGAGGAATTGCGAATCGAGGAATTCAGGGATTAAAAACAAATTCCTCAATCCCTAAATCGGTACAAAGGTGAATAGATGGGGCAGACTCTATACTTAGAGATTGGAACCGAAGAGATACCGGCAAGCTATATCGTGCCCGCCCTTGAAGCGATGTCTGTGCGGATGGCCCGGTTTCTGGATGAAAACCGCATAGCGCGGGGCGATCCCACAGTCATGGGCACGCCTCGCCGCCTGGTCTTGAATATACCGGGTGTGGCGGATTCACAGCAGCCCGTGAGGACCGAGGTCATCGGGCCGCCCAGGAGCGCCGCATACGATGCTCATGGAAAGCCGACCAGGGCTGCCGAAGGGTTTGCGAAAGGGCAGGGCGTAAGGGTCGAAGACATTACAATGAAAGAGACGCCCAAAGGTGAATATTTGTGTGTCTTCCGGGAGGAGGCCGGTCTTGGGACCCGGGAACTTTTGGAGAAAATGCTCCCGGACTTCATTGCCAAAACTCCCTTTCCCAAGTCCATGCACTGGTCATCGTATAGTGTGACTTTTGCCAGGCCGATTCAATGGATCGTGGCCCTGTACGGCCAAGAGGTCCTGCAGTGCGAATACGCTCACGTGCGTTCCGGGAAAAAGTCCATGGGCCACCGTTTCATGAGCCCGGCATGGATAGAGGTGAATGACCTGGAGAGCCATCGCGAAAATCTGAGGAAGAACTACGTCATCCTGGACATAGCCGAGAGGCTGGAACTCATCCGGAAGGGAGTGCAGGCGGCTGCCGAAGGGGTCGGGGGCCAAATCCTCGCAGACGTAGAGCTTTTAGATGAGGTAACCGAGTTGGTCGAGTTCCCTCAGCCGCTCGTCGGGCAGTTCGAAGACAAATACTTAGAACTTCCTCCAGAACTTCTAATCACAGTTATAAAGAAGCACCAGCGCTACTTTGCCGTAACAGGCAGCGATGGGGCGTTGCTTCCATATTTCGTCACCGTTTCCAACGTAATCCCGAGAGATTTCGGACTGGTGGCTGCGGGCAACGCAAGGGTCGTGAGGGCACGGCTGGAGGATGCCCGGTTCTATTACAGGGAAGATCAGAAGGTGCGCCTGGACGACCGGGTCGAGCAGCTCAAGGGGGTAGTTTTCCATTCGAAGATCGGGACGAGCTACGAGAAAATGGAACGCTTCAGAGAGCTGGCCGTGATGCTGGCCGAGCGGGTTGCCCCGGAGCGTGCGCCTGAGGTTGGCCGAGCGGCTTTCCTGTGCAAGGCCGATCTTGTGACGGGCGTTGTGAGCGAATTTCCCGAACTCCAGGGGATAATGGGAAAGACTTACGCGCGGCTCCAGGGCGAACCCGAAACCGTTGCAGAGGCCATCTACGAGCACTACCTGCCGAATCGCTCCGGCGGGCCGGTCCCTGCGCGAATCGAAGGCTCGATTCTAAGTATCGCTGACAAAATCGACACCATTGCCGCCTGCTTCGGAGTCGGTCTGCTTCCCACCGGTACGGCCGACCCGTTTGCCCTGAGGCGTCAAACTCTGGGGATCATTCGCATAGTACTGGAAACGCCTCTGCGAATTTCGCTGGGCGAGATCATAGACAAGGCGCTTGTGCTGCTTTCGAAAAAACTCATCCAGCCCGCGGAAAATGTGAGACGGGATATACTGGCCTTTTTCGAAGGACGGCTTCACCATTACCTGGCAGGCGAGGAGGGCTTCAGCCCCGACTTGATCGACGCGGCGCTCTCAGCCGGCATGGACGATTTGCTCGATGCTGTGGCCAGGACCAAAGCGCTTGCCCGCTTTACAGCAAGGTCCGACTTCGGCGCCCTGGCGACCGCCATTAAGCGGGTGGCCAACATCATTAAGGAACCCGAGACGGCGCCCGTCGATAAATCTCTTTTCAAAAACCCGGCCGAACAGCTCCTCATCGATGAACTGTTAAGAGCCGAAGCGGCAGTAAGCAGCCGGCTGACCCAATCGGATTTTGCCGGAGCTCTCGAATCCATGGCCGAGCTCAAACCGCCGATCGACGCGTTCTTCGATTCCGTACTCGTTATGGACAAAGATGACTCCGTGCGGCGCAACCGGCTCGCGCTGCTTACCCGAATCCGGGGTCTTTTCGCCCTGGTGGCGGATTTCCGGAAAATTCAAACTTCTTAACTGGATTTAGGATCGGAAATACTTACCTTTACGGATGTCGGATCGCGGAACGTCTTGCGGAACATGGAGTTTCGCTGTCTGCCTCCGGTATATTATTTCCGTTTTTCGTCAGGAGGGGGTTTACAATGCTGGATAAACGCACGCTGCACATGAAGGTCCAGGAACAGTGCGATTGCTTCGCCACTACCGACCCGCTAAGAGAAATGGCTGGTCTGGTCAAAGAGCAAGATTCCGATGAAGGCGCCCTGAAATGGATTGCCTTGGCTGTTCTACACGGAATCGACAGAAACGCCAAAAAAATATCGCTGCGCCGAACAGCCGATGGACAGGTTTCGGTAACCGCAAAGTACCGGGAATCTAAACTTCCCGGGCCTCCTGCGCAGATCGGCCAGAAAGTTTTCGATGCGGTCAGGGGAATTACTCATATCGAGGGTGATAAAGGGCGGACCCCCGTTGTGATCGGCATCCGGGACAGCAGTATAGAGATAGAATTCAATCTCGGACATGACGGCGCTGAAGAGGAAATCGTTCTTAGATTTCCCGATTAGTCTCCATGGATACTAGGCTACCTTCCCCTGCTGCAGAATCAGAGGTGAATGCCATGGCCAAAAGCATGGATACCAAGAAAGATGCGAAGAAAAAGCCTGCCAAGACCTTGAAAGAAAAAAAGGCCGAAAAGAAGTCCAAAAAGGCCAAGGATTAATGAAGATGGATATCCGCCCTCAATTCCCCCCTTTCACAAAGGGGGGAAAGGGGAGGATTTCAGGAAACCCTGCTCTCGGATAACCGACAAAGGGAAGGGGCGCAGTTAAACCCTGAGGGCTCTACGCCCCGCGAGGCGCTCTATTTCCTGCTTCCGATGTCCGTCCCGGCGCCAGCCTCATACCATTTCCCCTGCCCGAGCGTGGAGATTGATGTGTATAGAGGGGGGGGAGAATGACGGCAGCGGTGCTACCCTTTATCCTCCAGGAGTGCCGACGCCATTCTTTCCGCTTCTTCCACAAAGCCCCTGCATCGTTCCCTGAGTTTGTTTTCTTTGAAATAGGCCTGCCCTTCCTCGGTGCCCAGATCACAGCCGACCAACTCAAAGCAGTTTGTCGAACCGAACCGGTTCTGAAATCCTTCCAGCAGATCTCTTACAAGGGCATAGTTTTCTGCCTCGGATTCCTCGGGGGTGTTTCTTCCGGTGAGCAGGCTGATTGCCATCACCGCGCCGCTCACGGCGCCGCACATTCCGGATGTCCTGGCCAGTCCGCTGCAAAATCCCGTCGCAATCCCGGGTATCCACTCAGATTGAATGCCCCTGCTTTCCGCCACGGCAAGGAGGACGCTCTCGGCTCAGCGGTACCCCGATTCGAAAAGCCCTCTAACCCTTCGTGACACTTTGTCAATCATGTGGCGCCTCCTATGATAGACTTTCACAAATGATCGCCTTTGCCGACCATATAACCGGGTTGCGCGGTACTATACGCGCATTGGCGATTCCCGGCAATGGCTTACGCCGTGGCGGCTTTGTCGTAAATCAGGATTTTTGACACCTGTCAAAGGCGGCCCCATTGCAATTTAAGTTCACAACCCGATTTCGCTGTGCGAGCCAAGGCGAACCAAATCGAGGTGTTCATCATCTGGTTTACGGTAGATCAGAATCAAATCAGGCTTGATGTGGCAGTCTCGATGATCGACCCAATCCCCCGTAAGGGGATGATCGAAGTTGCTATATGGTAGGGATTTGTCGGCAACAAGCAGTTCGAGAACTTCTCTCAGAACGGCATCGAGCGTTTTGCCGTGCCGTCCTGATTTTTCCCGCTTGTAGTCGCGCTTAAAGCGTTTGGTACGTCTAATCGCCCGCATTCAATTCCGCAAACAGGTTATCAACCGAACCAACATTGACCAGATCGCCGCGCCGCGCCGCTTTCATCGCCTCAATGGTTTCGTCATTGGGAACGAGCGGTTCAAAAGGAAGGGCCTTTTCTTTTGCTATACGCATCATCATCATACGGAAAGCATCGGAGACGGTAAGGCCGATAGAGGCAAGCACCGCCTCGGCTTCGGCTTTAGTTCGCCCGTCAATCCGCGCACGAACGACACAGTTCTGAGTTGCCTTCATGGTATTTACTCCTTTGAGCTACATCGTAGCCCAAAGCGAGGCATAAGTCAAGGCCAACCCTGCCGCCAAAGCTTCTCGAATCCCGCCGGATTCGTCGCCGTGTAAATCACGGTGTGCCGGATGTCGCGGCGTCCTGGATGGTCCTGAATTAACCGCGTATCCGCGCCCTGGTCGGCAAGTGCAAAGCTCCCATGCTCGCCGCGCCGGGCCGCGAAGGCGCCGGCCGCGCGCGTAAGCTTTCCGTGTGTTAGCGTTCCTGATCTGGCCGGTATAGAACTGGACGATCCGCTCGGCGGTCTTCGCGTCGCGGCCAAAGAGCGCCGGCAGCGCCCCCCGATTTTCTTTCCTATTGCCGTTAATGCCTGTGACATGAGTCCCCGCTCCGGTCCGTCCATCTTGTGTATGATAACGTCCTTTATCATACATAAAGAGGGTGGTCTATTCAAAAGGTATGCCCACGTTCCGCCGCCGAAACGATCAGTCTCGCTCGATAATGATGATGGCTTCTGTTCTGAATAAGTTTTTAGGATGTCAACGCGACTGCATCGTGGGGGCGGACGATCATCACGAGTGTGCGTGCCCGTGTGATACTGACGCGCAGCAATCTCCTGCTACGTTCGTAGGGGGGCTTCTCCCACTTGGTATCAAAAAAAGAGCCTGAGAAAGCCCCTTCGACCATGACTACCCCGTCGAACTCCTTGCCTTTCGATTTGTGCAAGGTCATTAAAATACAACCCTCAGGATCATGTTCCGCCGCGATTAGTCGTTCGCGTTCCAGAATCTGCCGCACTAGCCGCGAAGCGCCAGCATACCTCCCGCTCGCTAGCCAAAGTGCTGACAGGCCTTCTCCCAAGGCGTCTGTCGCACGAAATAACCGTACTAGGCGCGCTTCGCGGAAGAGATCGTTGAGAGGTTTGATTTCCTTAAGAAGATGTCGAGCACGTCGCCAGTCATTTACGGGGTCTCCAGTTAAGTCAAAACCTTGCTGGAATGCTGCCTTTAAAGCCTTTGCAGCATTAATCCGTAGCGTGCCGCCAGCAGCCATGGTTACGGCAGCTTCATCGAATTTTCGGACTGCATCGGTTGCTGCTTGCGATGGATTTGCCGCGTTCTTTAGCTCATAATAGTGTGCAATGAGACTCAATGTTTTTGTGACGACCTCAATATCTGCACACCCTGACCACTCCATGATCGAACCGACCACAGTTGCTGCAGCCGCCGATAACTCTGCGTCCCAGACTACGTCGTGGTCGATTTGTGAAAGCTCCCGGCCCTTGTAGGTATGCCGCTCTGCTAAGATACCTGAAAGCTGGGCAACAAAGAGATTGCTTCGCCCAAACACGGCCACACAAGGATTTTTGAGGCCTTTTTTTCGCAGTTGGCTGAACGTCCACATGACAGCAGCGTGAACGGTCGAGGCGAAATCTTTGCCCCTGTAGGGCAGTAGCTTGACATCACTTGTTGCCGGCAGTGGTTTATTTTTTAGAACTGCATCAGCGAAAGCCAAAATGCCTGTAGTAGGGCTGCG
>JBEKXG010000185.1:0-8230 GCA_049512295.1 Syntrophobacteraceae bacterium | reverse complement strand
CGTTCACCGGGCCGATAACTTCGGCGGGGAACGGTCCCGCTGCATATGTATGCGAAAACTTCAGTTGCCGAAATCCTGTTGGCAGCGCCTCCGAGTTGGAGTCTGTTCTCCGGGGCGGTTGGGCAAAGTAGAGCAGCTTGATCCCAACCTGCGAGTCGTATGGCGTGATTATGGCGTGATTTGGCAGAAAAACGGCGTGATTATGGCGGCATTGTAAAAATGTGCTTCGATGGTAAGTTTTTGAATTATTGACCGAAAATCGCAATCCCAAGCTTTGGCACGCATATTGCTTCCTTGTTACGGCAAAGAGAAACCAACTCTTTCCTCCTCATAAGCTAACCGGTTCTAGCCCCTCCGGTTAGCTTTTTTAATTCGCGCACTTAATTTCATTCAGGAGAGCAGTGAGATGGGAAAAACACTTATCGGAATCTCCGCTTCACCCAGGAAACAAGGGAACTGCGAGCTTTTCATCAAACACATTTTCCTGCAACTGGGGGAAGGCTGGGAACTGCGGCTGGCGCGCCTTCCCGAACTCGACGTAAAACCCTGTCGAGCCTGTTACCAGTGCCTTTTCGATGAGATGAGGTGCCCTCAGCAGGATGACTTGCTACTGGTGCTGGATGCTCTTGCCGAAGCTGACGCATACGTGGTCGCTGCCCCCACCTATCTTCTCTCGGCAAACGGGAGCCTCAAAAGATTCCTGGACCGTGGGCTTCAATTCTATGCATTTGTCGACCGGCTGTGGGGCAAACCGGCCGTAGGGGTGGCAATTGCCGGGATCGAAGGTATGGAGGGGAGCACCAAGCGCGACGTGGAGAGCTTTATAAAGCTGACGATGGGCGATCTGCGCGGGTCCGCCGTGATTTACGGGGCGCTCCCCGGGGAGGCTCTGCTCTCTTCGGCTAACATGGAAGCCGCTGAAAAGCTCGCCCGGGCCATATTGGATCCGGCCGAGCGTATCAACCCCGTTGTCACGGTTTGCCCGCTTTGCGGCGGCGACACTTTCAGGTTCCTGCCGGACGGGTGCGTCAGGTGCATGCTCTGCTCCGGCTCCGGCCCCTGGGAATGGAACGACGGATCGCTCCGGTTTCACGTCAATGCGGGGAAACATCCGCTTTTCCTTGGCAAAGATGACGTAATCCGCCACGCGGAATGGCTCCGGGGAATGAAGGAGAAATTTATCGAGCGAAAAAAAGAGTTGAAGGCAGTCGTCAAACCATATCTTGGGGTAGGAACATTCATCAAGCCCAAGCAGCAGGAGTAATCGGGTCCCACCTGTAACCTTCTTTTAACGTTCGTCTAACGCAACCGTCACAGAACGCTTCTATACTCGCGCCATTTCCCAATGAATAAGATCGGCCGGGAACGCAATTATTCAACATAGGGGCATGAGCGTGAGATTCATGGAACAGATGGTCGGAGGCGCAGTGGAAGCACTTTGCAGTCATGGCGGAACCAGCCGGAAACCTTTGTGGGGACCGCGTTTCAAATCTTTGTTTCTAAGGCGTGTACTACCGTCTAAGAGGCTAGACCATATCTATTCAAAATTTATTTCGCTGCCTGGCGAGACGGCGGTTCCGGATCGTATCCTTGAGGCTCTTGGCGTCACTTATCGGATTACCGCAAGCGATCAGGCCAGGGCGCCTTCGCAGGGGCCCCTGGTGGTAGTGGCGAACCATCCCTTCGGCGCAATTGAAGGCATGATTCTCGCCTCGATTCTCCTGAAGGCAAGAAGCGATACCAAGGTCATGGCCAATTTTTTGCTGGGCGCAATGGGAATTAGTGAACTCAATGAACTGCTGATTTTCGTAGACCCTTTCGGAAGGCCGGGGTCGGCGAGGCATAACCTCAAGCCTTTGAGAGAGGCCATTGATTGGGTTCGGGGCGGGCGGGCTTTGGGCATCTTTCCGGCTGGAGAAGTCTCTCGCATGCACTGGAGCAGCTTGAGCGTAATTGACCGGCCATGGAGCCGCACGGTTGCCCGGATTGTTAAAAAGACCCGTGCGAGTGTGCTCCCGGTTTACTTCGAAGGCCGCAACAGCCCGCTTTTTTGCGGGCTCGGTCTTTTGCATCCCATGGTTCGCACGTTGATGTTACCGGGTGAGAACCTCAAAAGACGGCCCCGGACGGTTCGGGTGCATGTCGGGAAACCGGTCCCGTTCAAGAGGCTGGCCGACCTCGGTGATTCGGAAATCATGGATTACCTGCGGCTAAGGACTTACAACCTGCAGAATCGCCAATGCGAAACGCATCGGAAGCCGCTGTTCAATCGTTCGATCAAGAGCACGGCAAATTATCGTCCTGTCGTAAGAGCGAAAGGGGCTGGCTTGATAACGGCGGAAATCCGCCGTTTGCCTCCCGGGCAGCTCCTTTTTTCCTCCAGGAACTTCGATGTGGTAAGCGCATCTGCCGCTCAGATCCCAAACGTCCTTCACGAAATCGGGCGCCTGCGGGAAATCACCTTTCGAAAAGCAGGCGAAGGAACCGGCAATCCAATCGATATCGACCGCTTTGATGAGTATTATCAGCACATAATGCTCTGGGACCGGGAGCGCGAAGAAATTGTTGGGGCTTACCGGCTTGGCCGGGCCGATGTGATCCTGAAGGAGCACGGTTTGAGAGGCCTGTATACGAGCACTCTTTTTGAGTACGGAGATGAGCTGTTCCTCAAAATCCCTTCGGCTCTGGAGTTAGGCAGGTCTTTTGTCCGCCCCGAGCATCAGAAGACATACCAGCCCCTTATGCTTTTGTGGTCGGGGATCGGGCGCTATCTGGCAAACCATCCGCGATACAGGTTCCTTTTTGGGGCAGTAAGCATAAACAACGAATATCTCGGCATTTGCCGAAAGCTGATGTTGGAATTCCTCAAAGAGGGCTATACGCATTCCGATCTGGCAAGATTAGTGCGAGCCAGGAATGCCCCCCCTGTCGGGTCCATTGGAAAGAAGAACCAGGCCCTGGCCTATTCCATGGTGCATGACATCCAGGAATTTTCAGAATTGATATCGGACATAGAGCAGGACTCAGCGGGTATTCCCATACTGCTGAAGCATTATATGAAACTGGGCGGAAAATTTCTGGGCTTCAGCGTCGACCCGGAATTCAACAATACCCTCGATGCCTTGGTACTGGTCGATTTAGCTCGAACCGATCCGCGAATCCTGGAGCGCTACATGGGACAGCAGGGGGTAGCTTCTTTTCTGCGCTTCGATGGAGCCGGTCCGGAGGACACCGCCCATTGCGCCTTGCCGGACGATAAGTGCGCCTGATTTGTAGTTAGGTCTATCTTACGAGGATAACTTTTCAAACGAGGGTCATTGAAAATCTTCGGCCCAACTTCCTTAAAGGGGGAAACCATGCGCGGGAAAAAATGGTTGCCGGCCGTGACGGCGCTCGTCACGATATTTGTGGTTGGCGGATGGCAAATAGGCGCTTGCGGCGAGGCAGATTCGAGGGCGAAGTACGTCTTCCTGTTTATCGGCGACGGTATGGGAATAGCCCAACGCAACTCGGCGGAAATCTATCTGGCCAGAGAAAAAGGCCTCAGCCGCCCTGAAGGGGCCAAGCTGGTTATGAATACCTTTCCTGCACAGGGAATGGATACGACCTATGACCTGACCAGCGTTATTCCGGATTCCGCATCGACTGCCACGGCAATGGCCTCAGGTCACAAAACCAGTTCCGGTACAATTGGAATGGATACTGAAGCAAAGATCAGCTATGAGAATATCGCTGAGGCGGCCAAGAAAAAAAACTGGAAGGTCGCAATCCTGTCCACGGTATCTTTGGATCACGCAACGCCGGCTGCCTTCTACGCTCACGTAGCCAGCCGCAGGCAGATGTACGACATCTCGATGCAGCTTGCAAATTCCGGGTTTGATTACTTTGCGGGCGGTCAGCTCCTGGAGCCGGTGGACAAAAAAGACCCGGCCAAACCGAACGCAATCGAGACAGCCAAAAAGAACGGTTATACCGTTGCCGTAGGCCGGGAGGAATTTCAGGCGTTGAAGCCCGGACTGGGCAAAGTGATCGCCATGAACAAAATTGTCGATCGTGATGCCGCCATGTACTACACCCTGGACCAGCGCGACAGCAAGGACCACGTTACTCTGGCAGAGTATCTGTCAAAAGGGATAGAATTGCTCGATAACCCGAATGGCTTCTTCATGATGGTGGAAGGGGGTAAAATTGACTGGGCCTGCCATGCGAACGACGCTGCATCTTCGATCAGGGACACGCTTGCTCTTGATGAAGCCGTTGCAAGGGCGGTCTCGTTTTACGAAAAGCATCCCACCGAGACTTTGATTGTCGTCACCGGCGACCACGAAACGGGAGGGATGACAATCGGATTTGCCGGGACTCAGTACTCTTCGTTCATGGATAAAATCCAGTATCAAAAGATGAGCTACATCGAATTCGACAAAAAACTGGCTGAGTACAAGAAAGCCCACACCCCGGCGGAAGCCGATCTCGAAGATCTTATGCCGCTCATCAGGGAAGCCTTCGGTCTCTATGTCATGCCGGCCGATGAAAGGAGCGCCCTCCAACAGGCAATATTGCAGGGCAAAGCGGAGGATGCTTCAGAGGATATGAAAAAAGCAGGCAAGCAGGCGGAAACAAAACTAAAATACGGCATGGCTCTTAGTGAGCTGGAGCTAAAGGCGTTGCAGGATGCGTTCAAGCAAAGTATGCTTGGTGAAAAGGAACGCGCCCGGGATGATTACACGTATCTGCTCTATGGAGGCTACGAACCGCTCTCAGTTAAACTGACCACGATCCTGAACAATAAGGCGGGTCTTGGATGGACTTCATATTCACATACGGGCGTGCCGGTTCAAACTTCCGCCATTGGCGCGGACGCCCGGTTGTTCAACGGCTATTACGACCAGACGGACATTTACACGAAGTTGATGAAGATCACCGGGTTGCAGATGTGATCTTAAGTGCCGTTTCATGTTGGAGTTGCGCCAAGAACGCAAAAATTGACACGAATTTTCCAACATACTTTAAGAAGAACACGGGTCAGCTTTACCGGTGTTCTTTTCTGTTTTATGGAATCGGCTATGTCACTGAAAGGCAAGGTCCTCAACAGGAATTCGGTTTTTGTCCTGATCGTCTTTGTTGTGTCCTGCCTGCTGCTGCTCATGCCCAATCTCTACAACAGCCCTTATGCCAGGGAAGAACAACGCTTTGCCGGCCGGGTCCTGGAGGCCGATAACTCGCTTGTAAGACAATTCGGGCTGGTCAGGTCCGGCGCCCAGGATGTGCTCGTTGTGATCCTGGATGGGCCGTATGCCGGCCGCGAGGTCCACGCGAGCAACGTTTTGATCGGCAAAATGGAAAGTGATAAGATGTTTCGCGTTGGGGACCGGGTTTTGCTGGTGGTGACAACCGTTGACGATCAGATAACTGCCGCAACGGCGTATGACCACTACCGGCTGAATACGGAACTGCTGCTGCTCGGGCTTTTCGCGGCTCTTCTGTGCGCCTATGCAGGTTGGAGCGGTGTCAGGGCGTTGCTCTCCTTTTCCTTCGCCGTCCTGACTATGTGGAAGATAATGCTTCCAGGTATTTTGAGGGGCTTAGACCCGATTTGGATTGCTCTATTGGCGGTCACAATGATCGCAGGCGTCACCCTTTTTTCGGTGGCCGGCGTGAGCAGAACGGCCCTGGTGGCATGGCTTGGGTCATTGATGGGTATTGCGTTCACCGCCGCGCTGGCCTCGCTTCTTTTTCCATCGTTTCGCCTCCACGGCGCAATCCAGCCCTACTCCGAAACCCTGCTCTATTCCGGTTTTGAAAATCTGAACCTCCAACGGCTGTTCATTGCCGCCATTTTCATCGGCGCCTCAGGCGCCGTAATCGATCTGTCGATAGATGTTGCCGCCTCCATGGGTGAAATCTCGCGAAAACGGCCTGACCTCTCGGTTAAAGAATTGACCAGGTCCGGACTGGTTGTCGGGCGTCCAATGGCCATAACCATGGTCATAACGCTTTTGATGGCCTATATGTCCGAATATATGGCTTTGCTTATGGTGCTCTTTTCCAAGGGGATCCCGCCGATTCAGATCGCGAATATAAACTACATAGCGGCGGAGGTCCTGAAAACCATTGTCGGAAGTTTTGGGCTTCTCACAGTCGGCCCTTTCACGGCAGTAGTAGGCGGATTTATTTTCGTAAGGTGGAAAATGCCGGCTGGCAGACCACAACAGCCTACCCCATCCCCGATGTATCCGCCTTGAGATCTAACTTGACATCGATAAAGGGGGAAAAGACAAATGCGCTGGAATATTCTTGCAGTCTTTGCGGTCCTGTTTGGCTTCCTGCTTATCATCAAAGGACTGGACACGCTTACGCCATGGCGCGCCTGGTTCTTTGGCATAAGCGGCCTGGTATTGTTCCTGCCCGGTGTAATCCGGATTTATCTCCGAATCAGGCGTTTCAAGACTGACAACACTCCAATACAAGGCAAAGACTGAGCCCGAAAGGAGCCCGGGCCGTGGAGGGCAGCGGCCCTCCTACGGCCGATCCGCATTTCTCAATGCTGCGGCGGGGTCCGAGTCTGAACGGAACTCGGTATCAGGCCTTTGCAGGTGGAACGGTGTGGCCTGTTCGAACTGGTAGGCTATCCGAAGAATCAGTTCCTCACGGAAATGAGGCCCGAGAATCTGGAGACCGATCGGCAGTGTTTCCGAGGTAAAACCGCATGGCGCTGAAATTCCAGGAATTCCGGCCAGGCTCGCCGGGAGCGTAAATACGTCGCTCAGGTACATCTGGAGGGGATCGTCGAATTTCTCCCCTATCTTGAAGGCCGGTATGGGCGAAACGGGCGCCAGTATCGCGTCGCATTTCTCGAACGCCTCCAGGAAGTCCCGCCTGATGAGCGTCCTGACCTGGGACGCTTTCCTGTAGTAGGCGTCATAGTAGCCCGCCGACAATACGTACGTGCCCAGCATTATGCGGCGTTTGACTTCTGCTCCGAACCCCTGAGAGCGGCTTTTGCGGTACATCTCGATGAGGTCCCTGGCCCCCTGCGCCCGGTGCCCGTATTTTACGCCGTCGTAGCGCGCAAGGTTCGATGAGGCTTCCGCAGGGGCGATTATGTAGTAAGCCGCAATGCCGTATTCGGTGTGCGGCAGGGAAATATCTACAGTCTGTGCGCCGAGTTCCCGGCAGGTGGAGATAGCGTTGCGCACAGCCTCCGCGACTTCCGGGTCCGTTCCTTCGATGAAATACTCACGGGGAATCCCGAGGCGAAGACCCCGAATCGGTTCTTTGATTGCGGCCCTGTAATCGGGGACCGGCAGATCGACGGAAGTGGAATCCCCTGGGTCGTATCCGGCGATTGCCTGGAGCATGATGGCGGCATCCTCCACATCCCTGGTTATCGGCCCTATCTGGTCAAGAGACGACGCAAACGCAACGAGCCCGAAGCGCGAAACCCGGCCATAGGTCGGCTTAATGCCCACAACGCCGCAGAACGAGGCCGGTTGCCTGATAGAGCCTCCGGTATCGGTCCCGAGCGCTCCGGCGCAGAGCCCGGCGGCTACGGCCGCAGCCGAACCTCCGCTCGAGCCGCCGGGAACGCGGTCCAGGTCCCACGGATTGCGTGTCTTGATGAAAGCTGAATTCTCCGTGGATGATCCCATGGCGAACTCGTCCAGGTTCGTCTTTCCGATAAAAATGGCCCCGGCATGCCTGAGCTTTTCCGTAACCGTGGCGTCATAGGGGGCAACGAATCCTTCGAGGATGCGCGAACCGCAGGTGGTGAGAGACCCCCGGATACAGATCACGTCTTTTATGGCGATCGGCACACCCGCCAGTAGTGACGCCGAGTAATCTTTTGCTCCCGAATCGAAAAGCCTTGCTTCGTCCAGGGCCTGCTCTCCCAGACTGCTCAGATAGGCATCCACCTTCGGATTGATTGTGCGAATACGTTCGAGAAAGGCGGACACTGTTTCGACAGCGCCGATTTGTCCGCTCTTGAGCAGGTCGTGGATATCATGAATCGAAAGAGAGTGGATTTGCATTTGGACCGGCCTTTTCTGCTAAATTACCTTGGGCACCACAAAATTAACGCCGTCCGTCCCGGGCGCGTTGGCAAGCGAGTCTTTGCGGTCCAGTGAATCGCGGACCAGATCGGGGCGGAAGACGTTTTGCAATTCGATGGCGTGCGTGGTTGGCTCAACGTCTTTTGTATCGAGTTCGTTGAGCTTGTCCATGTATTCGA
>JBEKXG010000184.1:0-8238 GCA_049512295.1 Syntrophobacteraceae bacterium | reverse complement strand
TGGATCGAAGGTCTTCCCGAAGCAGTCGTGCAGGCCGACCCATGGCTGCTTTACTGGGCGGCGGTGTGCCGCCTTCCGTACTCACCCCCCGAGAGCCGCGCTCTTTTTGACCGCGCATTTAATCTTTTCAGGGCCTGGCGCCGGGATACGGTTGGGATTTTCCTTTCCCTGTCAGGATTATTTGATTCGATATTCTACTCGCTCGGTTCATTCGAACCATACGATGAAGCAATCGCCCTGCTCGATAAGGTACTGGATGAATTTCCCTCTTTTCCTTCTTTTGAGATCGAAGTCCGATTGACGGTCAACAAGCTCTACGCCATTGCTTTCAGGCAGCCGTGGCATCCGGACCTGAAAAAGACGGTGGAGCGGGCCCTTTCGATTTTGCCGGCGATTGCCGACGCCAACGTAAAGATGCAGGCCATCCACTGTTTGCTCGGTCAACGCCTATTCACGGGAGAGGTGCAAACGGCCGGACCTTTGATCGATTTATTGCGCGGACTGGTGCGAACACCTGGTGCACACCCTCTCTTTCAGACAGCGCTGAAAGTTCTTGAATCACTTTATTATTTATTGATAGCGGAATTTCAGGAGAGCAGGAAGGCGGTTGAAGAAGGCCTGGAGATTTCTTCCACAACCGGCATCCACGTTACTGACGCCTATTTGTTGGGGTATGGCGCGATAGGGGCAATTAACTCCGGAGATATGGAAGCGGCCGATCTATTCATTCAGAAGATGGCAGTCTCTTTCGACCAAAAGAACTTTTGGAGCAGGCAGTTCTATCATCTCCTACGCGCGTGGAAACTACTTCTCCAACGTGATCTATCGAACTCCCTTTCGCAAGCTGAAATATCTTTGAAATTCGGCCTGGATGCGGGAGTTCCGCAAACCATGGCTTATGGCCATTTTGTCTGCGCCCTCGTCCTGCATGAACTCAGAAGATACCCCGAGGCAATGAATCATCTTGCGGAGTCCTATGCCATTGCCCGCCGCGCCGGCGCTATAATGGTCGAATTCACGTGTCTGCTTGCGGAAGCCAAGTTCGCCTTCGATAAGGGAGATGATTCTTCCGGCTTGATTTTACTTGAAAAGGCACTGTCCCTTGGGCGGGATAAGGGATACGTCAGCACGCTTTTTATCTGGATGCCCGCCATGATGGCGCAGCTTTGCCAAAAGGCCCTGGAAGCCGGGATCGAGGTTGACTATGTATTGTATTTGATCCGGAAGCGCAATCTCGTGCCCGATAACCCGCCCGTAGATTGCGAAAAGTGGCCTTGGGCGTTGAGGGTTTTCACCCTTGGCCGCTTCGAGATCTTACGGGATGGGGAACTGGACGAACGCGCGCAGTTTTCAGGGAAGATCCAGAAAAAACCTCTTGAAATGCTAAAAGCACTGATAGCAAACGGAGGCAGCGAAGTCTCCGAGGAACAGATCGCTGATTGCCTCTGGCCCGATGCCCGCGGCGACGCGGCGCACAGTGCCTTTACAACCACCCTGTCCCGCCTGCGCCGGTTGCTCGGAGTTGAAGGGGCCATACGTTTCCAGGAAAGAAAAGTTTCTCTGGATCCCCGTTACTGCTGGGTGGATGCGCTGGCATTCGAAAGAATTTCGGCACAATTGGACAAAGAGATTGCGGTGCCCGAACAGTATCCCGAGTATGTCTTTCGGCTCGTTGAGAAAGCCGTCGGTCTTTACAGGGGACACTTTCTCCCGGCGGATGAAGGACATTTCTGGACGATTTCATACCGCGAGCGGCTGCGAAGCAGGTTTTCACGCCTGATAAACAGAGCCGGCGACTGGCTGGAAAAAGCAGGAAGATGGGAAAGAGCAATAGAATTCTATCAGACGGGACTCGATATAGACGACTTTTCAGAAGAATTCTACCAGCGTCTCATGATCTGCCATCAACTGCTTGGTCGGTCCGCAAACGCTATCGAGGTCTACAAACGCTGCAAAAAGCTGCTTTCCTCAAGAATGGGAATCGAGCCTTCCGCCAAGACCAAAGCTATCTACAAGAACATAACAAGCCTTGCCGTTAATGCCGCGAAAGAGCCTTAGGGCATAGACGCACGGCTCCCGGGCAGCAGGAAGTGAAATGAATGGACCTCCTACCCGGTTCTCTCTCGGTGCCCCTGGGGGGGCGTGAAAAAGTTCCACGCCAGGTCTTGGAATGTACCCCCTCCTGAAGTCACTTTTGTCCCCCATCATCCCTTTTTTTCATGTTTTCTAAATTTTCTGCAATCTGTGACCGATATGTGACCTGCCCTGCGTTATTGAGACTCCCAACTTGGTTAGCGTCCATCCGGAAACCCCGGATAAGAACTCCACGCCCCGCGAGGTTTCTGTTCGAAAAGGAGGGATTTTTCGTTCTGGCTAGGAAATCGAGGGCTTGCGCGGAGGCGTACTTGGGTACCGCCTCGCGGAGCGTCGAGATTGATTGACACCGCCAGAGCCTGCCCCGGACCACGATCCGGGGGCGGAAAAGGACCATTTCCGGATGGAAACTAGTTATGGAGGCATTTTTGGAAGTCTATATCGTTCGGATTTACCGGCGTGATGAGAGCGACCCTCGAATGGTTGCGGGGATTGTGGAGGAACCCTGGGAGCCTGTGAGGCCCTTTGCGGATATCGATGAACTTTCGGATATCCTGACAAAGAATCGGCCTCAAAACGCGGGGCCGGGAGTTCTCAAAAAAGACAAGGCGCTCGCGCGGGCATATGAAAGACCGGAGGAGAGTTAAGGTAAATCGGTCGAATGCGTTACGCGAGGGATCTTAGAAAAGTGTAGGGGAGCAAGTGAGATAGGGTGTTCATGATTTCATACCTCGTCGAGTAATTCCACAATTTCTCAATCGCTCAGTCCCTCGAGTCAGAGGGGTATGTGAAATCAGGTGGCATCCCTTTCTTCCGTGTTTTGCAAAAGTCTGCCTTACGAGGGGTTTCCGTGTTTGCTGTCGTCTGTCGGGTTCGTGCCAACCCGATGAAATATCTAGCTCTAATTAGCTTCTTAGGAAGATTGTTACCCAATTTCTGCCCCCGGAAATTGACATTTGCAGGAATGTCGGCATCATACATACGCCACGAGGTCAGTCTCCATTCCCCCGGGCTGTGTCGGCTATATTACCTGCATTCATATTTTTATCCCTCTTTTCGCTGCGTCGGTGCATTCGGTTTTGCGCCGCCGGGAGGTTTCACGAACGAACGGCTTGTGCGGCTGGTTTTAGACCACAGAGCGACTCCTTTTCCTGTGCCTGTTCGCCGCAGAGGCGGAGGGGCGCAACGGGGTGCAAGCGGCTACCCGACCAGAGAAAAGACCGCGAAAGGGATTCTTTTCCCCCAGTGCTGTTCGCAGGCTGAACCGGGCTCCATGAAGTCCGGCTTGATTGTAAGCTTTTTGAAACCTCGTTCGATTTAGAGGCGCGCCCGGCGCTCACACGTCTCACGATGAGAGGTGCTGTTTTTTTGGCACGCAGTATATTGTTCTCGACTTCACGTTCTGATTCGATTCGTTGGGCAAAAAAGAAATGTATGCACAAGCTGGTTGACCTTTGAAAGGGCCGCTGGCCAGGCGCAGGGAAAAGGATTTCTAGACTTCAAGCAGACAGAGGAGGCGTGGACATGAAAGGGGAAAAGCGTTTCTGTGTTGTGTGGATTACCGTTATGCTGGCGTCGATCGTGTTTTTCGCGCAGGCCAACGCTCAAGCCGCGAGTTGGGCCTACGGTACTCAGTCGGATAGCACCGCCCAGAGTAGCATTCCTCCAATTTCCGATCCTGTGCTTGGCCATGACGGCACGGTATACTTCGGAATGGGGACCAACCAATACGTGGCCGGGGGTCTCTATGCGCTAAAACCCGACGGCACCTTTAAATGGCGCTCGAATGTCACCTCCAGTGCCTGCGATCCCGCCGTTGCTGCCGACGGGACGATCTATATCGGCTCGGATGAAGGCTATCTCTATGCCGTAAAACCCGACGGCAGCCTTAAATGGAAGTTCTATACGGGTAATAACACCGATGCCTGGAATGGTTCAAAAGCATTAATTGCTGCCGACGGCACAATTTATATCGCAGAGTGCATACATCATGATTTGTACGCAGTAAACCCGGACGGCACCTTAAAATGGAAAGCTGCAGGCGTTGCGGACCCCGGTTCGGGAATGGCCATCGGCCCGGACGGAACCATCTATTGCGGCGACACCTTCTCGGTCAGGGCAATCAATCTGGATGGGAGTCTGAAATGGGAGGCGCCGAATATAGACCAAGGGGGCAACGGCAACCCTCATTTTGCCCTCGGTTCCGATGGAACGATCTACGTCGCAATTCAGTGGCATCTCTTTGCGCTTAACCCGGACGGCAGCCAGAAATGGGATTACTCGGGCTCGCTTTTTTACTCCGCCCCGTCGGTTGGTGCCGACGGCACGATATATGCCGCGTGCGGTAGCCCGGACAGGCTTTTAGCCCTGAACCCCGACGGCAGCCTGAAATGGCAGCATATGTTTACTTACTTCTATAACGGGTTTTGGCTCGGGGGTATACATGCGGAATGGAGCCCCGCTGTAGGCGCTGACGGATCTATCTACGTCGGAGCTGATATGCTTGATCCGAATAACCCGAATCAAACCTATCTCGTTTCGCTCAGCCCCAACGGGACCATGAACTGGTCTATAAACGTTTCGAACATCTGGAATGGTTTTGGCAACAGGCAGGGTCATGGAGGGAATATCGGCCCGGACGGCACTATCTACTTCAGCACGTCCAGGGTTGTCTACGCCTTCGCGACAGATTCGAAGGGACCGGCAAACTCTTCGTGGCCGATGTACTGTCACGATTCACAACGCACGGGGAGACTGGTCCTCCCGTCCACGTATCCCATCTCGGGAAGGATAACAAGTCATGGGTCGGGCCTTGCTGGGGTCAGCATAAACCTTGAGGGAACGCAGGGCCCCGGGCCGTGGAGGGGATTTTTTTCAGGTCTGCTGAACAGAACGACGACGGACAAGAACGGCGACTACTCCTTTCCGGGTCTTAAAAACGGCTCTTACACGGTAACACCCACCCTGACGGGATATACCTTCAGCCCCGGCAGCGCCGGCGTCGCGGTCAACGGGGGGAATGCCACAGTTGAAGACATTGCAGCCACATTGGACACTGTGGATGGGACCGAGAAATGGAACTCCCCCACGGGACCCTCCCCGACCACACAGCCGGCCCTCGCCTTGGACGGCACGATTTATGTCGGATTTACAAACGGCCCCCCACCTGGCATCGACGCTTTCAACCCGGACGGCAGCCTGAAATGGAACTATCAGACCCCCAACGGCTGCGATATTGCCGGCATTTCCGTAGGTTCGGACGGCACAATCTACTTGGAGGACAATTGCGGCGGCGGTCTCGGCAGTGCGCTTCGCGCGGTAGAACCCAACGGCGCCCCCAAATGGACCTATCCTGTCCAGGTGCACTCTGCCAACCCCTCGATTGCCTCTGACGGAACGATCTATGTCCTGGAAAATACCGACCCGTCCAAGGTGAATACCGAGATGTCAGTGGTGGCGGTCAACCCCAATGGCAGCAAAAAATGGAGCAGCGCCGTGATCGAGGGGCGCCAGAATTCCAGCCCTGCCGTAGGCCCTGACGGCACTATTTACTTTTCCGCGGACAACTATCCGTCACAACAGGGAAACAATCGCTTCGGACTCTACGCCGTAGATCCGCTGAACGGCGGCGTCAAATGGAGGTTCGCGACCGGGGATAACCTGACGGAACCAACCTTTGGCTCGGACGGCACGATCTACGTCGGGTCCGGAGGCACCTGCTTCTACGCCATAAACCCGGACGGAAAGCTGAAATGGCAGATTGGCTCCCCGGGCGAAGCAAATATTGGGAACTATCAGACATGGTCACCAGTTATAGGCGCGGACGGGACGATATATTTCGCATCAGGGACCGGCGACTTACTTGCGTTCAACCCTGACGGCTCCAATAAATGGAGGATTAATAACACTTATTCAATTTCATTCGCGTGGGGTGTCCCCGCTATCGGCCTGGACGGAACGGTCTATGCTTCAGGCTACACTTTAATGGCGGTCGACCCCGTGGACGGGACCACCAGGTGGAACCATGGTCTCCCATATCAAAATCCTACAGGCGGGATTTTCATAGGCAACGACGGCACCCTGTACCTGAATTCGAAGGGCCTCCTGGCCGTCAACAGCGGGTCGATGGGATTGGCGAAGGCGCCCTGGCCGACGCTGTGTCACGATAACCAGCACACATGCAATTACAACTACGTGGAACCTAAAGAGATGACGATCACGGCCGACAATCAGAGCGTGACCTACGGCGGCCCGTTGCCGCCCCTGACCTACAAGGTCAGCCCGAGCGTCCAGTTGAAAACCGCTCCGAGCTGTGTGTCTTCCGCTGACGGCCGCAGCAATGCCGGAGATTATCCCGGCGCCGTCACCTGTTCCGGAGCGTCTGCCGATGGCTACTGGGTCAAGTACGTATCCGGCGACATGACGGTAAACCCGGCAACGCTTACAGTCACGGCGGACAACCAGTCCATGAACCAGGGCGGCCCCCTCCCCACCTTTACTTTCGGCTACTCCGGCTTCGTAAACGGAGACACTCAGGCTGTGCTCAAGGGAGCGCCCTCTTTGTCCACAACGGCTACAGCGGCCAGTCCGGCCGGCCAGTATCCCATCATCGTCGGGCAGGGGACGTTACAGGCGGCAAACTATGTATTCAACTTGGTCAATGGCACTCTCACCATACTGGGGCTTCGTGTCGACAGGCCGAGCGCCGGAGAAATCTGGGCTGTCGGGACCAAACAGACTATCACCTGGTCTTTCTGGGGAAATCCCGGTTCAACGGTCGACATCGAACTGCTGAATAAAGGTAAAGCTGTTCAGTCCATAGCTCACGGTGTATCCAGCGGAAGCGGCGGAAGCGGATCGTATGCCTGGAAGATACCCTCCGGGCTTTCTCCCGGCAGCAACTACCAGGTCCGGGTGACAAGCAAAACCAACACGGCTTTCACGGCTGCGAGCCAGAGCACATTCACCATTAAGGGCATCTCGATTGCCGTCACCTCACCGGGCGTCGGAGAAACCTGGGCGGCAGGGGAGCAGCAAACTATCACCTGGTCTTACTGGGGGAACCCCCGGTCGGCGGTGAAAATTCAACTCGTGAAGGGAAGTGCGGTTATCGCGACCATAGCGCCGAGCGTATCCATCGGAAGCGGCGGGACCGGTTCCTACGCCTGGACCATATCGTCTGCCCTTGCTTCCGGCAGCGACTACCGGGTCCGGGTGACAAGCAAGACGAACAGCACATACACGGCTGTGAGCCAGGGCACATTCACCATTAACGGCGCCTCGATCGCCGTCACCTCACCCGGCGGCGGAGAAAACTGGGCGGCAGGGAGTAAGCAAACTATCACCTGGTCTTACTCCGACAACCCGGGTCCAAAGGTCAACCTTGAACTGCTGAACAAGGGAAAGGCCGTTGCGACTATAAAGTCTGGCGTATCCATCGGAAGCGGCGGGGACGGTTCGTATGTCTGGACCATACCCTCAAAGCTTGCTCACGGCAGCAACTACCAGGTCCAGGTGAAGAGCACCACCAACAGCTTCTGCAAAACAGTGAGCAGCAGCTTCACCATCAATGGTGTCAAAACTTCAGCCGGGCCTGATGAAGCACGATAAATCATGGAAGCCGGGTCGTTCTGGACGGGTCGAACTCGCGGGATGAAAGCGGCGGCGTACTCAGCTTCTCATGGAGACAGATCGAAGGGCCGCCTGTCACGCTATCGGACCCTGCGGCGGTTAAACCTTCAATTCTGGCGCCTGCCGCCGGCACGCCGGAAGACCTGGTTTTCGAATTGACCGTTACGGATTCCGGAGGATTGCAGGATAAAACGAGGGTGGTCATTACGGTAGCCGATGGCGCGCCGGGAGCTTCAGACGCGCTTTCGGGACAACAGGCCAAATGACCTATGGGACCTGGCTTCGGCAATGTACATTAACCTAAACCGAGCGATTCCAACCCTGACTCCTCATCATGCCAAGCCTTCCCCGGACCCCGATCCGGGGAAGGCTTGGCATCCGGCAGGTGTGCTAACCCAACTTCCGCAGTTGGGACAGTTAAGTTGTTGATATTTCAGAATCTGAGGTCAAAAGTCGTCACTACAAATTGTGTTTTTCAAATCTTCGCGGCAGACTCAGTTTTAGCCTCTGCAA
>JBEKXG010000183.1:0-8238 GCA_049512295.1 Syntrophobacteraceae bacterium | reverse complement strand
CCCTGAACCACAAGTCTTGTATTCCGATCCACCCAAATGCTCATGATATCCTCCTATCCCTTCGCAATCGCTGCAATTTTTTGGGCGGCGTCTGAAACGTCTTTTGCCGTTATAAGATTGAGCCCGGATTCCTTGAGGATTCTCCGGCCCTCTTCAACATTGGTCCCTTCCATCCGAATGACGACAGGGATTTTGATTCCAACTTTCTTTGCCGCTTCGACAACACCGTTAGCCAGCCTGTCGCACCGCAGGATGCCGCCGAAAATGTTGATGAGCACGGCCTTTACCGTCGGGTCCGCAAGGATGATCCGGAACCCGCTTTCCACCTGCTCGGCGCTCGCGCCGCCGCCGACGTCCAGAAAGTTGGCCGGGGACGCGCCCGCCTGCTGAATGAGGTCCATCGTCGCCATGGCCAGGCCTGCGCCGTTTACCATGTTGCCGATATCGCCGCTGGGCATCTTGATGTAATTCAGGTCGTACTTGGAGGCTTCGACCTCGGAGGGGTCTTCTTCGTCGAGGTCCCGGTATTCCTGGATGTCCTTGTGCCTATAAATCGCGTTGTCGTCAAAATTGATCTTGCCGTCAAGGGCTACAACTTTGCCGTCTTTGGTCAGCACCAGCGGATTGATCTCCACCAGCGAGCAGTCATAGTCCACGCAAAGCTTGTAGAGCTTTGTCGCCATGGCGGTAAACTGCTTTACCAGATCGCCCGTAAGGTTCAGTCCGTATGCCAGTTCGTTAGCATGATATCCCTTCATGCCAATGATCGGGTCTATAAAGACCTTGATAATCTTTTCAGGCGTTGAGGCGGCCACTGCCTCGATGTCCATGCCGCCGGCCTCGCTGGCCATGAAGACGATCTTCGCGGTCCCTCTGTCGGGAAGCACGCTGAGGTAGAGTTCTTTTTCAATTGGAAGACCTTCTTCGATCAGGAGCTTCTTTACCAGTTTTCCTTCCGGACCCGTCTGGTGGGTTACCAGAGTCATACCAAGAATGCTGGATGCGTATTGGTCCACTTCAGCCGCGCTCTTGGCCAACTTTACGCCGCCCCCTTTGCCGCGCCCGCCGGCGTGGATCTGGGCCTTTACTACGACTGGAAAAGTCCCCAGCTCCGCCCCGATTTTCTTGGCTTCCTCTACGCTGAAGGCCGCCTTCCCTCGAGGGATAGGGACTCCATACTTTTGGAACAATTCTTTGGCTTGAAACTCATGAATTTTCATTTTTCTCCTCGCTATCCCGGAACAACTTCATCATGTGCAGACCGCGTCTCACCAACGAGAGCCCTTAGTCCAACATCTGCTGCGAATCTGCCTATTCCTAAATGAAACTTCTCACAATGTCAAACATTGTTTATCGATTTTGAGCCTGAATTGCTCCTTGCCAGCAAGCTTCATCCCAGCATATAAACATTCACATGGACCTCGCACAACGGTCCTGCAATTGCGTCGAGGCTTCAATGCACAAATTTGGCGGGGTTTTCACAACCACCCCTCCCCTGCCCCGCTTCTCGGCGAAGGCAAGTGTTTGTGGGCAGAGTTCAAAACTGTGCTGACAATGATGGAAATGACGGTGGTCAGTGTGATAAACTGTAGTGTAAATTTCATTATTTGAAAGGAACCCGGCCCGCAGATGGAATACGAACCGGTAATGGGACTCGAAATTCACGCTCAACTCAACACTGCGAGCAAGATTTTCTGCGGATGTTCGACGAAATTCGGCGGCAGCCCCAACACTCACACCTGCCCGGTGTGCCTGGGGATGCCGGGGGTACTCCCCGTGCTCAACCGGGGAGTCGTCGAATACACGATCAGGATGGCGCTGGCCACCCACTGTTCGATTGCGCCGCTCGCCCGGTTTGCCCGGAAGAACTACTTCTATCCGGACCTTCCCAAAGGATACCAGATCTCGCAGTACGACCTTCCCCTTGCCCGTGAAGGCTGGGTGGAAATTGAAACCCCCGGCGGTCCCAAGCGGATCAGGATACACCGGATACACATGGAAGAGGACGCAGGCAAGCTCATCCATGACGAATACCAGCCGGTCAGCTATGTCGATTTCAACAGGACGGGCGTGCCCCTTATCGAGATCGTGAGTGAACCGGATATAGCCACGCCTTCAGAAGCGGCGGCCTACCTCAAGACCCTTCGGGAGATTCTACGCTACCTCGAGATTTGCGACGGTAACATGGAGGAAGGCAGCATGAGGTGCGACGCAAATATCTCGCTCCGGCCTGTCGGAACCAACGGCCTTGGGACCAAGATCGAACTGAAGAACATGAACTCGTTCAAAAACGTCCAGAAAGCCCTTGAATTCGAGATTCGGAGACAGAAAGTCATGCTGGAGCGCGGGGAACCGCTCGTTCAGGAAACCAGGCTCTGGGATACGGGGCGGAATGTGACCCTCAGCATGCGCGGCAAGGAAGAGGCCCACGACTATCGCTATTTTCCGGACCCCGATCTGGTTCCGGTGGTAGTGAGCGACAATTGGGTCGAAGAGGTGCGCAGAAACCTCCCCGAACTCCCCGACGCAAAGCGGGAGCGATTCATCAGGGACTACGCCCTGCCGTCCTATGACGCCCGGGTGCTGACATCATCGAAGTCCCTTGCAAACTACTTTGAGGAGGCGCTGAAAGGGTTCGCGCAGCCTAAGACGCTCAGCAACTGGATAATGTCCGAGCTTTTGCGCGAGCTTAACCGCGATGACCGGGAAATCGAAGACTGCCCGGTATCTCCGGGAAACCTTGCAGAGCTTTTGAATTTGCTCGATTCCGGGGTGATCAGCGGCAAAATCGCCAAGGGGGTTTTCGAGCAGATGTATGCGAGCGGCAAGTCCGCCCGAGGGATCGTGGATGAAAAGGGACTTGTCCAGGTAAGGGATGAGTCTGAAATCGAGTCTGCAATCGACTGGGCGCTTTCTGAAAACCCTAAGGAAGTTGAGCAGTTTCGAGCAGGTAAAGACAAGCTCTTCGGCTTTTTCGTCGGTCAGGTCATGAGGAAGACAAAAGGAAAGGCAAATCCGCAGCTCGTGAATGAAATTCTCAGGAAAAAACTCGCTGGGTAAGATATTATTCAACACGCATAAGAGATCTTCAGGAGCTTTAGATGCCGCAGCAATGGTTACCCCCGATCTGCTGGGATGGTGACGCAGTGGCGATACTCGATCAGAGAGTATTGCCGCGCCGGGAAGAGTTCCTTCGCTGTGCTACCGCAGAACAGGTGATAAACGCGATAAAGACAATGGCCATTCGCGGAGCCCCTGCCGTGGGAGTTGCGGGAGCACTCGCCCTGGCCCTTGGCGCCAGGTCTATTCGTACCAGCGATCCAAAAGAGTTCAGACGTAAATTCTCCCGGCTCTGCCATAAGGTGAGAGAAGCCCGACCGACCGGTGCAAACCTGGGCTGGGCGGTCGAAAGAGTGTATTCCATTGTGGTGGAAAACCCCCGATCGGACATTGCCGAACTTCAGCACCTGATTATGACTGAGGCCAACGCCATCCTGTCCGAGGACATCGTCGTAAATCAGCAGATCGGAAAGTGGGGACGCGAACTTGTGCCGAAAGGAGCCCGTATTCTCACCTATTGCAACGCCGGGGCGCTTGCGACCGCGGATTACGGGACCGCGCTGGGGGTAATCCGGGCGGCTTTCGAGGCCGACCCTGCAATTAGCGTCTTCTCCTGCGAAACCAGGCCGTTCCTCCAGGGCGCAAGGCTCACCGTTTATGAGCTGATGCGGGCGGGAATCCCGGTCACCCTCGTTACTGACAACGCCGTGGGAAGCCTGATGAGCCAGGGCATGATCGATTTTGCCGTGGTGGGCGCGGACAGGATTGCGGCCAACGGCGATACGGCAAACAAGATCGGCACCTACATGGTCGCCGTGCTTGCCAAGACCCATGATATCCCCTTCTATGTCGCCGCGCCGCGCTCGACCATAGATCCCGGGCTGCAGGGCGGAGACGAAATCCCTATCGAGCAAAGGGACCCGAAGGAGGTAACTCATCTTTGCGGAAAACAGGTGGCCCCTGACGGCGCGCGCGCTCTAAACCCTGCATTCGACGTCACGCCGCATAAGTATATTTCAGGAATAATCACCGAAGTGGGCGTGCTGAGAAAGCCATTTGCCAAAGCGATACGCAGGGCTCTGCAGACCTGATCCCATACGCAGTTGCATTCAAAATCATCTGAGCGTTTGAATGCGGCTTAGTACTATCGATACATATACTCCCGCCCCATCGGCAGGTCGTTATTCATACCATTTGAAAAAAGTATCTGGTACACTCTCGTGCCGTTGTATTTGAAGCACGCCGACGAAGCATTCATATACAACCTCCACATCCGGACGAACCGCTCGTCGAATATCTCTCGTATCTTGTCGATGTTTCCTTCGAAATTGACTATCCAGCAGTCCAGCGTCCTGCCGTAGTGCAGCCGCAGCCCCTCGATATCGAGGACGCTAAGGCCCGCACGCCCCATCTCGCGGACGGTTTCCGCCAGACTCGGAATATAGCCGCCGGGGAAAATATAACGGAACATCCAGGCGTCTGTCGCTGAATCTAACTCGTTTGCGATCGTATGCAGCAGGCCTAACCCGCCCTTCTTCAGCAGCGCGGCCGTCTTTCTCATATAGACCGGAATGAACCTTTTGCCCACGTGCTCGAACATCCCTATGGATACAAACTTGTCGAATTTACCGGTGAGCTGCCGGTAATCCTGCAACCTCACCTCGATGCGCTCACCGAGTCCCAGGTCTTGAATCCTCCGGCTCACATATTGACTCTGGTTTCTCGAAAGCGTAATCCCAACCCCTCTTGTGCCGTATTCGCGAGTAGAGTGCAGAAGCATCCCGCCCCAACCGCACCCGATGTCAACCAGCGTATCCGCCGGGCTGAGCATGAGTTTGCGGGCAATGTGGTCGTACTTGTTGCGCTGGGCCTGACCGAGTGAATCATCCTCATTTTTGAAATAGCAGCAGGAATATGTCAGGCTCTCGTCCAGGAAAAGAGAGAAGAATTCGGGGGTGAGATCATAGTGGTGAGCTATATTGCCGCGTGCCTTTCCTGCCGTGCCCAAGGTCTTAAAGTAGAAGGGAAGAAGCCGGATTTTTTCAAGCAGCGAGAAGTTTTTTTCGTCGAATTGAACGCTCAGGCCCAGCCGCAGAAGTTCCTGAAGGTCGCCCTCAACCTCCAGATCCCCCGAAACATATGCTTCGCCAAAACCGAGAAAACCTTTACTGAACATCTGCTCAAGAACTTTCGCAGACTTGATTATAAGAGTCGTCTTAGGCTGGTCGCCGTATTCTATGACTTCTCCATCCCATAGTTCGAAGGAAAATGAAGCGCTGGGGTTTGCACGATTTATTGCGGCCGCGAGTTGCCTGATCGCTTTTTTCATTTGCAAACCTCCTTGCGGATCAATCCCTCGAAAAGCGGAATGGAACGGCAGACCGCTTCGCGCCCGAGTAAGTATTTTTGGCTCGGCGTTGACCTAAGTCAATGCCAAAATAAAAAACAGGTGTAAAAAGCGGATACACTCGAAAGAAGAGTGAACAATGAAGTAACAGGAGTGAAACGCAATGATCTGGACCGAAGAAGCGGAAAAGGCTGTGGGAAGAGTCCCTTTCTTTGCGCGCGGGAAAGTGCGCCGGGAGGTCGAAAAGGAAGCTTCCGGGCAGGGATCGAGCAGGGTGCTGCTGAGGCATGTCCGGGACTGCCGTGAGAAGTTTTGGTCCGAAAAGGCTTTTGAGCCCGGGGGGTTCCAGGTAGAGACATGCTTTGGTTCAGGCGGCTGTGAAAACCGGGCGATTGAAAGTGAGGCCCTGGTGGATGAACTTGAACGTCTGCTCGTGAGGCGAAATATCGCCGGTTTTCTCAAAGAGCGGGTCATCGGCCCTCTTAAGATGCACCACGAATTCCGCATCTGCGTATCGGAATGCCCTAACGCATGTTCACGGCCTCAAATCGCCGACGTCGGCATCATCGGAGCGCTGCGCCCGGGGGCTTCAGATGAATCCTGCACCGGCTGCGGGGCTTGCGCGTCCTCCTGTATCGAAACCGCCATCCGGGTTGAACCTGGAGCGAATGCTCCGGCAATCGACAGCGACAAATGCGTAACGTGCGGCAAATGCGTCAGCGCCTGTCCCTCGGGCGCCATGGGGGAAGCTGAAAAGGGCTGGCGCATCATGGTAGGAGGCAGGCTTGGCCGTCATCCGCAATTGGGCAGGGAACTGGAAGGAATACACTCAAAGGAGGAGGTTCTGGCCATAGTCGAGCGCTGCCTGGATATCTATTTCGCTCAAAACATCGCGGGCGAACGGTTCGGAACGATTCTCAACCGTGTCGGGTATGATCTGATCGAAAATACGGAAGATTAAAAAGAACGTGTATTACTTGATTTTGCTTACCGGCCTGCCTTTCTCCTCCTGTTCTTCGCTGACCCAGCCCCCCGCCGAGTCACCGCCCACGGCCGCGCGGACCTGCTCCCCAGCCTCTTCCGGCAGACTTCCGGGAAATCCCCGGATGTGTTCGAACTCGTGTCGAACGAAGAGCGCGAGCGGAATGGCCAAAATAAGGCCGGGAATTCCCAGCAGCACCTCGCAAAAAATCAGCGAACCCAGAGAAACGGCCATCGGCAGGTGGACGATTCCGCCGATTACTCTTGAATTGAGAATGTACTCCAATTTATGAATGCCGACCAGCATGATCAAACAGGCTACGGTTCCCCACATTCCTGTCGACACGAACGCATTGATCGTCAGAACGCTGTTCGACATCAGATTTCCCACCACCGGGAAAAGTCCGCAGAAGAAAACCACAAAAATCATCAGAAATGGATGATGAAGATCGAGTGCAAAAATAACAACCGTTGAGATCATGGTGTTGATGAGAGCGATAATCACCTGCCCTCCCATGACCCGTCTGAAATAGATGTAGAATATTCTCAATCTCATTTGTATGAATTTGAACACAAAGGTCATAAGGCTGTTCGGATTCCGGGTAAATGCCTGTTCGACCTTTTCGGACTCGAAATAGAAAAACAGGTTGATTGCCAGCGCAAAGACGAACTCGATGAGCCCTTTATAGAGCGGAGTCAAACTGTTGGCCAGGAATTGCAAAATGCCGCTGCTGGCCTTTAGAATCGAGCCTTTCAATTCATCGATGTCGATATACTCCGTAAGGTTCCATTCTTGACCTGCCGCTTTGAGTTCCTTTACAATCTGGACCTGAAGCTGGGTTGACAGCTCCGGGAAATTCTTGAGCATCATGGGAATGACTTTATAAGTAAGTAATATGATGGCCCAAATGACCAGGATGTACAGGACCGAAAAGAGCAAAGCCTTTGGCACGAAGGGGGCGATCCGGTGGACGTCTCGCGTCATGAAATCGGATATGAAGAAAAGGAAAAGAAACGATATTGCGAAAACCATGAGGTGAGAGACTGTGAAAGTCACAGCAAGGCCTATCAGAAAACTATAACCTACCAGATAAGGATGATTTTCAAGCAGCGTGTTGGGCTGATTTTCCCACTTTCCTTCGAGACCGGACTCATTGCGGATGCAATCGACCATTTCGTCCAGCTTATGCCTTCCACACTCATCCATTTTCATCCCGATCGGCCCTTTGCCGCTGAATTCAATAAATTACGCAAAATATACTCCATCAAGCTCCGCATCGGCAACAGCTAAACTGCGGCCGAGGTCTTCGGCTGACAACTCCGATGGAAATGGACCGGCATGGTTTTACCGACATCGTCAAAGACATTTTTTAAACTGATTTTGATTGACAATCCAAACTTAATCAGATATTGGGCTAAGATTAACTTCACCGCAATTTGAGGGGATTATGCCCAGCCGGTCTATCTGCTTTAGCCTCTTTTTTGGCAGGTTCTCATCTTGAAGGCCTGCCCGTGGGAGAAAGTGGAAGCAATCTGAACTGAACTCGAAATACAAGCCATGGGCGGGCGGAAAAGGCCGGGGCCATGGCTTCCATCTTTAAGGGGCTGTGGATTTTGGCAATCCGCGGCCTTTTTTGTCACCGCCTTTAGGGTATTCTCAGCAGCTATAGGAGTCCGGGGAATGATTTATAATATTGAATTCGAAACACTGCCGAGGGAAGCGCTGGAGGCCATTCAGCTCCGCCGCCTCAGAGAAACGCTGGAAAGGGTTTACGCCACGGTTCCATTCTACCGGCACAAGTTCGATGAAGCCGGCCTCCAACCATCCGACGTCAAAAGTCTGGAGGATC
>JBEKXG010000182.1:0-8246 GCA_049512295.1 Syntrophobacteraceae bacterium | reverse complement strand
ACGCCGCATTATTTGGGACCTCTCATCATTGCCCAACGAGACAGGCCGGTGCGCGTCAAGTTCACCAACAACCTTCCCACCGGCGCTGGCGGAAACCTCTTCATACCGACGGACACCACCTACATGGGGGCGGGGATGGGTCCCGACGGGACAAATTACACGCAGAACCGCGCAGTCCTTCATCTCCATGGCGGCGCCACTCCGTGGATCAGCGATGGGACGCCCCACCAATGGACTGTCCCAAAAGGCGAGGTGACCAATTTTACCAAAGGTCTCAGTGCATCATACGTCCCGGACATGTGGTTTGACGCATCCGGGAACTTGATCCCCAGTTGTGCGGGGAAGGTGACCTGCTCGGTGTCTGGCGCGACGAACAACCCTGGCCCGGGGTCGCTTACGTTTTATTATACCAACCAGCAGAGCGCCAGGTTGATGTTCTATCACGACCATGCGTATGGTATAACCCGCCTGAACGTCTATGCCGGCGAGGCGGCGGGTTGCCTGGTTACGGATTCGCAAGAACAGGGGATGGTTAACTCCGGGGTCATCCCGGCCTACCAGATTCCTTTGATCATCCAGGACAAGACTTCGGTGGACGTTACCAAAATAGCCCTCCAGGACCCTACCTGGAATTGGGGGACAACGCCTGGCACACCGCATGCCGGCGATCTCTGGTTCCCCCATGTTTACATGTCGAACCAGTGGCCGGATAACCCCGACCTTTCCGGCGCCGCCCCCATGGGCAGGTGGGACTATGGTCCGTGGTTTTGGCCTCCTTTGACGACGGGCACTATTGTCCACGACCAAGTCCCGTGCTTGTACGAACCGGGTTCAATGTGCCCCGGAACGCCCAACCCATCTGGTGTGCCGGAAGCCTTCATGGACACTCCCGTGGTCAACGGAACCGCCTACCCGTTCGTCCGGGTGGCGCCCAAGGCCTACCGGCTCAGGATCCTGAATGCCTGCAATGACCGTACTCTCAACCTGTCGCTCTTTTACGCAGCCATCGCTTTCAATCAAGTATGTAAGGGGACCGCGTTTCCATCGGCTATCTGTACGGAAGTCGCTATGACCAACGCTGCCCCACACACGGCGACAACAATCCCGCCGCTCTGCACAACAGCAACGAACGCTGGTTCCACTGGCCTTGGCCTTGCCGTCGGCGACCTGTCACTTAGCTCATCAGGCCTCCCACCGGGCTGCTGGCCGACGACCTGGCCAACGGATGGAAGGGATGGCGGTGTACCTGATCCGCTTAATGCCGGCCCTGCAATGATCGAGATAGGCACCGAAGGCGGCTTCCTGCCGAGCCCGGTGGTGATCACCCCCACGCCGATCGGCTACGAGTATAACCGCAGGAGCATCACCGTGCTGAACATCGGGCCGCATGCGCTCACTTTGGGGCCGGCGGAGCGTGCGGACGTTATCGTTGACTTGTCCAGCGTTCCACCCGGTTCCACCCTGATGCTTTATAACGATGCTCCCGCGCCTGTACCGGCGTTTGACCCGCGCTACGACTACTACACTTCCGGCCCGGATCAAACCCTGACGGGCGGCGCGCCCCCGACCCTGCCGGGCTATGGTCCCAACACCAGAACCGTCATGCAAATCCGGGTGACTGGAACTCCGTCAGCGCCGTACAATTTCAGCGCGTTGCAAAAAACGTTGTCGGGTGCCTTCGCCAATTCCCAGCCTACGCCTATCGTTCCTGAATCGTATATGTCCGCGCTCATCGACGCAGGGACGTCGTTTGTGACGAGTACGACACTGGGGACGGTGCGCAATAATTATTCCGGCTTTGTCGGGATGAGGTTCACAGTGGGAGCTACGCCGCTTGCTGTGAACGCGTTGGGGCGGATGATGGCTCCAGGGAACGTCCAAACGCATGTGGTAAAATTCGTCAATGCCAATAACGGGACTGATGTGCCGGGGAGTTCGGTATCGGTTCCCATGCTCGGGGGGACGGTGGGCCAGTTCCAGTATGCGAATTTGAGCACTCCGGTGACGCTGGCAGCAAATACTGCCTATTATGTGGTCAGCCAGGAATCTGTTGGCGGGGACACCTGGTATGATTGGAACACAATTGTGACGACAAGCACGGCTGCGACCGGAGTATATGCGGTTTATGGGTCTGGCGCCGGCCTGTGGCACGAGAATGGGGTTGTGTCTGCAAATCATGCATATGTGCTAGTGGATTTCAAGACGCCTTATACTCAATTAAATGCGCCATTTGTGACGGGTACGAGACTGGGGACGGTGCGCAATAATTATTCCGGCTATGTCGGGATGAAGTTCACAGTGGGTCCCGTCCCGGTGGCGGTGGCGGCGTTGGGGCGGATAATGGCTCCGGGGAACATCAACACGCATACGGTAAAACTCGTCAACGCAAGTGACGGGACTGATGTACCGGGCGGAGCGGTATCGATTCCCATGCTCGGGGGACGGTGGGCCAGTTCCAGTATGCGAATTTGAGCACTCCGGTGACGCTGACGGCAAATACTCCCTATTATGCGGTCAGCCAGGAATCTGTTGGCGGGGACACCTGGTATGATTGGAACACATTTGTGACGACAAGCACGGCTGCGACCGGAGTATATGCGGTTTATGGATCTGGCGCCGGCCTGTGGCACGAGAATGGGGTTGTGTATGCAAATCATGTATATGTGCCAGTGAATCTCAAATTGACTGTCCCCGATACTTATTCGAGAATCCAAAGCACCTCCTTGACTTTCACCCCACTTGGTTCAAACACAGTGACGACGGTCCAGATGTTGCCGAAGGCCATACAAGAGCTTTTTGAGCTTAATTATGGAAGGATGAATGCCACACTGGGGGTCGAACTGCCGTTTACCAATTTCAATACCCAGACGACGATTCCCCTCGGTTACATTGATCCGGTCACTGAGACGATCTCCAACAATGAGCAACAGATATGGAAGATCACTCACAACGGCGTGGACACCCATGCCATGCACTTCCATTTGTTCAACGTGCAACTGATCAACCGGGTTGGCTGGGACGGGATGATTAAACCGCCCGACCCCAATGAGCTGGGCTGGAAGGAAACCGTCAGGATGAACCCGCTGGAAGATGTGATTGTGGCGTTAAAGCCGGTTGCTCCTGCACTTCCCTTCTCGATTCCCTATTCCTGGCGCCCTCTGGACGTGACGAGTCCTCTTAACGCCCTGATCACAGTCACAGACCCGACAACAGGAAATGCCATGACCGTACCCAACGTACTCACCTACTTTGGCTGGGAGTACGTCTGGCATTGCCACCTCCTGGGCCATGAGGAAAACGATATGATGCGTCCGATTATGTTCAATTTCCCATGACGGTCTGGAGGACGCTGAATTGGTGAAGATGTAAGTCAGTTAATGTTAATGATGCTTTTCGGGGAGGGATGAACTCATCCCTCCCCTTCTCTTCTTTCCACTCACTCATCTTGCTTTGAAAATGGTGTACGCTTCCCCAACGATCTACGCCGAGGCCATTGCACGATACATATCAAAGTGATCGCCGGGCCAATCAACTCCGGTGCGCATGAGCGGGTGGGGGGGGCGTTTTCAAAAACGTACATTATTTTGGAACTAAAATGTTTCTCTACGCATTAAATGTACAAAAATGTCTTAATTTTTGATGCTTTCAGTGAAATCCGACCGCAGCGCACCTGAAGTGGAATAATTCTCATTTCCCGCTCCACATTCAATCTCCAGGCCAATCGGCGAAAGGACAAACCCGGATGGGCGCATCGATAAAGCTTTCTACGGCGACTTTGGCATGAATATTGACTCTGTCATTGTCCATTATGGAAAAAAGAATAAGAGAAACCGAACTAAACGTCATATTCGAAACGTGCCGGGTTATCGGGCAGGCCCTGAAACTCGACCAGGCACTCGACACTATTCTCGCGATCCTTTCATCATCCCTTGCGATGAAGCGCGCAACGGTAACCCTTGAAGATGAAGAAACCGGTTATCTCGTAATCCGGGCGTCTCACGGCCTCACACAAGCAGAAAGAAAGCGGGGTGTCTATCGCCGGGACGAGGGAATAACCGGCCTTATCTTCCGGACCGCCGAGGCATACATAGTGCCGGACATAAGCAAAGAGCCCCTGTTTTTGAACAAGACACGCTCCAGGCACATTCAGAAGGAGTCCATAAGTTTTCTCGGCGTGCCCATCCTGCTGCACGGAAAGCCCATAGGTGTGCTTCATGTGGACAGGCTGTTCGGCGACGAAGTCCCTTTCGATGAAGACATCCGGTTCCTGTCCATCATTGCGACCCTGATAGCGCAATTTGTAAGCCTGAACCTCCAGGTCAGGCTGCGCGAGGCGAAGCTGCTGATGGACTGTTCGGTTCCGGGAAAAAGCGCCTCAGAGACTCAGAACCGCTTCTTCATGGTGGGCAAAAGCCCGTCCATGGCAGCGGTGCAGCATCAGATGGCAAAGGTTGCGCCGAGCAGGGCCTCGGTTCTTCTGCTCGGAGAGTCCGGAACGGGGAAAACCCTGGTCGCCAAAATCCTGCATGAACTGAGCACGCGGTCCGGGTCTCCGTTCGTGAAAATCAACTGCGCATCTTTGCCCGAGAACCTGCTCGAGTCGGAACTCTTCGGCTATGAAAAAGGGGCCTTCACGGGAGCGGTCAGATCGAAGGCGGGCAGAGTCGAGGAGGCCGATGGCGGCACCATATTTCTGGATGAAATCGGCGAACTCACGCTGCCGCTCCAGGCGAAGATGCTCCGCTTTCTGCAGGAAAAAGAGTTCGAGAGGCTGGGAAGCGCCAATACCAGGAAGGTCGATGTACGGGTTCTGGCCGCCACGAACAGGGACCTCGCCACTGAGGTGGCGGAAGGCGCATTTCGGGAGGATCTCTACTACAGGCTGAACGTCTTCCCCATTCATGTTCCGCCCCTGAGGGAACGAAAGGAAGACATCCCGGACCTTCTGCGTCATTTCGCGGAAAAGATATCTGAGGAGTATGGCCGCAATATCGGCATATCCAAAACCGCAATGGTCTTTCTCACTCAATACGATTGGCCCGGAAACGTACGGGAGATGGAAAACCTGATCGAGCGCCTGGTTATCATGGCCGATGGCGACGAGATCGATACAAACCTGCTGCCTGCATCCATGTGCCAACAGGGTGCGGTTCGGGGCGCCGAACAGCCTCTTTCGCGTATCGAGCAGATCGAGCGCAAGGAAATCCTGGCAGCGCTGGAGCGCAACAAGTGGAATCAGACGCGCACGGCAAAAGAACTAGGCATTACACTCAGGCAGATTTCGTACCGGGTAAGGAAATTCGGATTGGATAAACTGTTTGAGACTTACAGGAGAAGCGCCTGATATGCAGCGGTTAAATATCAGCGATCCACCCGGTCCGAATTTGTTCCGCGATATCTTTCCCTACACGGAACCTCCGCGCATAAGGCTCGGCCGCCTGCCGCTAGCGCCCTGCCCTGCCCGGGACATGTTCATCACGGATTCCACCTTCCGTGAAGGGCGGCAGGCCAGGCATCCTTTCTCGCCGGATGAGGCCGGCGAACTGTTCGACAGGCTTCACCGCCTCTCCGGCCCTCAGGGGGTGATCCGGCAGACCGAGTTCTTTCTTTATACCCGCCGGGACAGGCAACTGATGGATTTGTGCCGTTCCAGGGGCTACCGGTTCCCCGAGGTTACAGGATGGATTCGCGCGTCCGAAAAAGACATCGGACTGGTGATCGATGCGGGGCTGAAAGAGACCGGAATCCTCACTTCCGCCTCTGACTACCATATCTACCTCAAACTTGGCTCGACCCGAAAACAGGCGGCCGAGAGCTACCTGCGGGTAGTGCGCACAGCCATCGACAAGGGGATAGTTCCAAGGTGCGGCTTCGAAGATATCACCAGGGCGGACATATACGGCTTCTGCATCCCGTTTGCCGCAGAACTGATGAAACTGCGCGAAGACAGCGGGCTGGATGTCAAGATAAGGCTCTCGGATACTCTCGGACTTGGGGTTACATACCCCGGCGCTGCTCTGCCGAGGGGAGTGCCCGCACTGGTGAGGGCATTCATCGAAGATGCGGGCGTGCCTGAGCATTTGCTGGAATGGCACGGACACAACGATTTTCACCATGCCCTCATCAATTCTTCGAACGCATGGCTATACGGCTGCGGCGGCGTCTCAGGCGCCTTGCAGGGTCTGGGCGAAAGAACCGGCACCGCGTCAATTGAGGCGTTACTCGTAGAGCGCTCGGCGCTCAGTTCGAGTAGCGTTCAAATCGCCATATAACATGGCGCCTTTAACGCCTTTTGGCGTCAAAGATCCGGTCGGCAGGCTGAATCTCTGGCCCCAACAGCATGCTCGGGATATGATCCGCAAATTTTGAACAGTGTTAAATTCTAATTTATTTTCAGCCTTAAAACGTCCTGGCCCCAGATACCTGCAGCAAATCTGCCCGATGTTCTTGTATCTATTGGACACCTCGACAATTCCTCGAGCGCATGGCTATACGGCTGTGGCGGCGTCTCCGGGGCTTTGCAGGGCCTGGGCGAAAGAACCGGCACCGCCCCAATTGAGGCTTTGCTCCCGATGCCCTTCTGTTTTCAGCGCTGTATTTCTCATGGTCCAGGAGAGCCATTTGAATTTTTGAAGGGTCTCTGATTCCCGACCAGTCCGAGTACGTGAAGAAGCCGGCAACGACAGTTTATTGGTTCACAAACGTCAACAACTCTTCGTGGAAGCGTTCCGTGGCTTCAAAATGGGGTATATGGCCGACTCCTGGAATTTCGATGAGTTTAGCTCCGGGAATGAGCTTAGCCGTTTTCCTGCCTAATTCAGGGTACTGGCCAACAACGGGTAACAGCTCCTTTTTTAACTTGGCCTTGCCAACCACGGTCCGGTCCGTCTGACCTATCACCAATAAGGTCTTGGCCTTTATATCAGCAAACTCGTGGCAGACCGGCTGCTCGTAGATCATCTGGTAGGTGAGTGCAGAGGCCATGGCCAAACGAGGATACTCGCCGCTCATCTTACAGCGGGCAGCAACCGCGACATACTCGTCATACTCCGCTTTCCATCGACTATAGTAAGTCCTGTGGTAATTGCGGATGCTCTCCTCAGTGATGTTCATCTCAGCACGGTAAAGCTCTTCGAGTGGTTCATAGGGTACGAATTCGCGGTAATCTTCCAAGCCGATAGGGTTTGCAAGGACGAGGTGAGTGACTGTCTCGGGATACATCAGGGTGAAGCGGGTCGCCAGCATACCACCCATGGAATGGCCGACTATGGACGCCTGTTTTATTGCAAGGGTATCAATTAGCTTCTTGGTGTTGGCAGCCAGCAGGTGGAAGCTGTAGTGGATATTCGGCTTCGATGACTTCCCGAACCCAATCTGGTCTGGCGCCACCACTCTAAAGCCATTCTGCGTGAGGAAACGGATTGTATCCTTCCAGTAATTTCCAAAGAAATTCTTGCCATGCAGCAGCACGACAGTTTTGCCGTTAGGCTCTCCCCTGGGCTGAACATCCATGTAGGCCATGCGAAGGTCCTGACCCTCGATGATGAGGTGGAGAAACTCAACCCTGTATGCATAGTCGTAGCCTTCCAATGTGATGGAGAGAGGCTTGAGCTCACCTTCATGTGCAACGGCCGCCGGCAAAAGAGCCGACATCAGCAGCAGAACAAGCAATCCGCCCATTAACCTGATGACCCTCACTGTGCAGCGCTTCATGATTCCCCCTTTTCAAATGTATCTGCTCCACATCTTACCAGTCTGTGAAGTGCACCCTCTTTTTCAACTAATGTTATTAATATCTCGAAATGCTTCCGAGGATCAGGGCAGATTCAGTAGAGCGCTACAAAGGATCTGCACTACTCGTTCTAAGACCGCACGGAGATGGGCATGAGTTCAAAAAGGCGCACGCTTCTCCTGGAGCGGAAACAAAGGAGATGCCGCAATAGTGCCTATCAGCTCCCTTGATAGCTCCATGAGCTGGTTGCGAATGAGTCCACGAATGGGAGCCAAGTAAAAACATTTGGCAGGCTAACGGGCCCTTGCAGCGATAGCAAGATTGGCCCCCAACTCATAGGCCTTCGCACAGTCCTGCGGGAACACTTCTTGGCGCCGTTTGGCCTTGGCGGTCGGGTCCCAAGCCGTGGAAACGTACTTCGAGTAGTCTGTGAACTGAAACGTGTCCGTGCAAAGCAGAACTTCGCAGTTCCCGAAGACTCGTGTCATGACGCCGCGGGAGGCCTCGACGCTCT
>JBEKXG010000181.1:0-8254 GCA_049512295.1 Syntrophobacteraceae bacterium | reverse complement strand
TTAATGCAACGCCCATAGACATCGGGCCCGTGCTCAACGAATTCCTTTTCCCCGCTACTCCGGCCGTGGTGATGACATCGGCCACCCTGTCAGTTGCAGGGGCTTTCGAATTTGTGCGAAACTCGCTCGGGGTCCCCCCCGGGAGCCGTGAACTGTTGCTGCGCTCACCGTTTGACTATGAGCGGCAGGCCATAGCCTATATACCCTCGCGATTCCCGGCCCCCAATGACAGGACGTTTTGCGCGCAAATGGCCGCGCAGGCCGCCCAAATCGTGGAAAAGACCCGCGGGCGGGCTCTGTTGCTTTTCACCAGCTACAGAAATATGTATGAAGTTCACAAACTCTTCGATGGGAACATGTCGTTCCCGCTCCTCGTACAGGGGCAAAAAACCAAACGAGCGCTCCTCCAGGAGTTTAAGGACAAGGTCGATTCGGTCCTGCTGGCGACCAGTTCCTTCTGGCAGGGAATCGATGTGCCGGGAGAGGCGCTGAGCTGCGTGATCATTGACAAACTGCCGTTCGAAGTTCCCGACGACCCGGTCGTCGAAGCCAGGGTTGACCGTATCACCCGCAACGGTGGCAACGCCTTTTATCAATACCAGGTGCCGAGGGCCGCAATCCAGTTGAAGCAGGGAATAGGACGGCTGATTCGCTCCTCGAAGGACCGTGGGGTAATAGCTATTTTCGACATCCGGATGCTTACCAAAAGCTACGGACAGGTCTTCGTTAAAAGCCTTCCGCCATGCCGGGTGGTACACTCCCTCGATGAAATCGAGACTTTTGTGAAGGGATCTTAACCTCGGGGAGGCTTTTCCCCCGGAGCTGACACCAAATACGCCAAAGGCGGAAGATAAGACCATTAGAGCAATTCAACCATTACTCGGACTCGCGGGTCCGGGAAGAAAGGGGCAGGCGATGCGGACAATACTTCTGGCAGTGGATGGAACTCAGAGAGGGCTCGAAACAGTGTCGATCCTCGGGCGGCTGCTCAAAGACCAGGAAGATATGAAAATAGTGCTTCTTCACTGCGTTCAGCAGCTTGCCACCCTGTTGCCGGGGGACCTCTGCATGGACATCGAAGAGACGTGCAGGCTCCCTTTCACAGATCAGGAAAAGGTGGGTCAAGCCGTTCTCCAGGCCTCTTTGAGCAAACTGACCGAAGCGGGTTTTCCGCAAGCCAACGTTGAGCTTCGGCTCAAACTCGACAGTGTGGATCCGGCCCTGGACATAATCAATCAGGCCGATCTCGAACGAATCCGGTCAATAGTCGTCGGCAGGCGCGGGAGGAGCCAGGTTGAGGCCCTGCTTCTCGGGAGCATTTCCGGAAAGGTGGCCCAGTATGCACTCGACAAGATCGTATGGATTGTGGATACCCCTGTAAACGATTCCATGAAAGTGCTGATAGCAATGGAAGGGGTGCCGGAGGTCCGCGAGTTGTCATACTACACGGCCGAGCTGTTTGGTCCCTGCTCCGGGTTGAGCTATGCCTTCATGCACATTATGCCCCCGATCCCGCCCGCGTTTTGGGATGACGGCCACATTCTCGACTCGGCCGAGCAGAAAGACAGGCAGGGCCGAATCGAAAAATGGAAGACCGAGTGGATCGACACGGTGGGCCGGTACATGTCGGAAGGACGTGACCTGCTGCTGGAGCGGGGAGTTGGGGAGCAGAGCGTGGAAAGCCTGATACTCCCGACAAAGAAAGGCATTGCGCGGGACCTTCTCAACGAAATCGACGCGCACAAGTTCCAGATCGTGGTCATGGGCAAGAAAAGCTTCCGCGAACAAAAGCCCTTTCTCATGGGAAGCCATGCTTCCAAAGTACTGCAAAACACCAAGGGCGTTATTCTGTGCCTGGTGAGTTAGTTCCCGTCCGGGAAAACACCCTTTCCGGACGGAAACCGGAGTAATTCCGAAAGAAAAGCGATGTGTAGTGCAGAATAATGAAAGATACGTTTTCCGCGGTGTGGAAATGAGGTGGAAATCACTTCTGTCTTTACCAATTCACTGAAATCAGGCATAAATAGTGGAACGGCATGTTGGAAATATCAAAGCTGAGAGCGAGCCGGGAAAAGGTCCGGCATTCACTATCCGTCTGCCTCTAAAACAAATCAACCTGGAGAACGTCAGTAGTGCCGCACAGCGATCATAAGACCGTGTTGATGGCCGACGACGATGCGGAAGACTGCATGCTGGCAACCGAGGCCTTTGCAGAAAGTGGAGCAGAAGGTACCTTCTCCTGCGTTTCGGATGGCATCGAGCTCATGCAATATCTAAGAGATCCACACCTCGCGGAGCGTGGAGTCCCAGGACTACCCAATCTAATCCTGCTTGACCTGAACATGCCGAGGAAGGACGGCCGCGAGGCCCTCATCGAAATCAAATCCGAACCCACCCTTCAGGACATCCCTGTTGTGATTTTAACTACATCCGAAGAACAAAAGGACATCGCCTTCACTATGAAGGCGGGCGCAAAGTCTTTCATAACAAAACCGGAAACTTTCGATCGCTGGGTTGAACTAATGAAATCTCTTACTGAGAGCTTGCTTGAACCGTAGCTAAACTGTGCCTGATCTATATGGATTTACTGAAAGAGCATAAAGATGAGGCTAAGTGGAACCGTGAAATGAAAATCATAATGGGTGTGCGCGAACCTGTTCTGTGGGTAGCTCTAATCCTGGCAGTGGCCGTTGCGGCCTGGGGCTGTCAGCCCAAGGCGGAGCGGGAGGCGCAAAGTGCTCCGCTCAAACTTATTTTGGCCGTTCAGCCCGCCCCTTACTCCGGTCTCGTCGCTGTGGCCGAAGAGAAGGGGTTTTTCAGGGAGTCTGGTGTTGAGGTTACGATAAGGCCTTATCCCTCCGGCCTTGAAGCATTGAGGGCGATGCAGCATGGGGATGCCATGGTTTCCACGGTTGGCGATATCGACTTTGCCGGTCAAATGAGCAAGGACCCCTCTGTTCGAGTCGTCGCATCGATAGGTTTGACAGTTGGAAACCAGGTCGTGGCCAGAAAGGACAGAAACATCCGCGAGCCGTCCGACCTGAAGGGGAAGAAGATCGGCTATAGCCCGGATACCTCCAGTGATTACTTCCTTCACGCATTCCTGCTGACCAACCATCTCTCGCCGGCGGATATCAGGAAGGTAGGCGTCCCTGCCGCAAGGCAAGTGCAGGCTGTCGTAACTGGAGAAGTAGATGCCGTATCCGCTTTTGAAATCTATGCATTCGTCGCAAGGGAACAGTTGGGAGAAAACGCCGTGTCCTGGGAAACTCAGAATAACCTGTGCTACCAATGGCTCCTGGCGGCCAGGGAAAACTTCACACAAACCCCGGAAGCGATAAAGCGGTTGCTGAAGGCACTAATAAAGGCTGAAGACTTTGTCCTTACAAATCAGGATGAGACTAAACGCATTATCGCCAGGAAATGGGATTTTAGTCCTGAGTACATTGAACAATCTTGGAGCCGGACCAGACTGAATGTCTCATTTAACCAGTCCATAGTTACTTCTCTTCAAAATTATTCGAAGTGGGAAATGGAAAGAGATGGAAAGACGTGGGACAGGCCTGATATTCTAAACTTCCTCTACACGGGCGCTCTGGATGAAATCGATCCCGGATTAGTCACCATCTTCAGGTAGACTTGTCATGAAAATACAGTCCAAAATCCTGGTAAGTATTGTCTCATCCGTTGCGGTTGCCGCAGTGATCGCTCTAATTGCCTTTTCCATCCTCCAGGGCATGAACGCCGAATTTGCACGCGGCAGGATGTATGATGAGATCATCAATAAGACAAACGCCGTGAATGTTTTGGTAGCATCCCTCAAGGAAGGATCGGGCCAAAGCGATGTTCGCCAGGTCAAGGAAACACTCGTGTCATTAGATGACCTCTTGAAGAAAATGACCTCGCTTGTCCCTCGTGAGGAAGCGCTCATCAGGCAACTACAAAAGAATAACGAGGAACTTGGACCTGTAATTGACCAAATGCTGGTTTCAGGACAGGGAGTTGCCAGTGACATGGAAAGGGAGCGCAGACATATTCTTGCCTCCCAAATCTGGATGAAAGTCCGGTTTATCTCAGATGACACCAATCGGTTAGATGAAATCAGCCAATCAAGGATTATCTCAGCCCGGGAAAAAGCCGGTGCTGTGGTTATTGCCCTTATCGTCATCCTCGCACTTACAAACTGGACTATCTACTTTCTCTCCGGCAGGAGCATCGTGCGTGCGCAGGAGGCTCTTCGAGAGAGCGAGGAGCGATACAGGGTCACGCTCAGCAGCATCGGCGATGCGGTGATTGCGGCAGATGCCTCCGGCCTGGTCACCTTCCTCAATCCAGCCGCAGTGACATTGACGGGCCGGCAGTCGCCGGAAGCAGTCGGTCAACCGATCCAGAGCGTTTTGAAAATCATCGATGAACGGACCCGCCGGCCTGCCGAGAATATCGTAAAGCGCGTACTGCGCGAAGGGCATATCGTGAATTTGGCCAACCACACCGCGCTTGTTACACGTGATGGGCGCGAAATCCCGATCGAGGACAGCGCCGCGCCTATGAAGGACAGCGCCGGTAACGTAATCGGAGTGGTGCTCGTCTTCCATGACGTCACGGAGGAGCGGCGTGCGCGGGAACAGATTGAAACCATCTCGCGCTTCCCCGATGAAAATCCTAACCCGATTCTCAGAGTATCTGACGACGGCAGGCTGCTTTATGCCAACAGGAACAGCGCGGCTCTTTTGCGTTCCCTGAACTGGGAACCGGGCGCAACACTTCCGGAAGACTGGCGTCAACATGCCATCCAAACGCTCGAGTCGGGATCGTCGATAGAAATGGAAGCGACATGCGGAGAGGTTGTCTACTCCCTGATGATGGTGCCGCTGAACGACTTGGGATACCTCAATATCTATGGACACGACATCACCGCGCGCAAGCGGATGGAAGTGGAGCGCGAGACCACGGTCGAATTTCTGCGCCTGGTCAACCAGAGCACCGGGAAGAACGACCTGGTTCGTGCCGCCGCTGCCTTTTTCCAGCGGCAGTCGGGTTGCGAGGCAGTGGGAATACGGCTGAAAGAGGGCGACGATTACCCCTACTACGAGGCGAGCGGCTTTCCCGAGAGATTCGTTTTGCTGGAGAACAGCCTTTGCGCCCGAGATGCAGCCGGTAACATCATCCGCGACAGTGCCGGCGATCCATACATCGAGTGCATGTGCGGAAACGTAATCTGCGGGCGGGTCGATCCATCCAAGCCTTTTTTCTCGCCGGACGGAAGTTTCTGGGCCAACAGCACGACAAGACTGCTCGCTGCCACAAGTGATGCGGACCGACAGACTCGAACCCGCAATCGCTGCAACGGAGAAGGGTATGAGTCGGTGGCGCTGATACCGCTGCGCCTTGGCGCAGAGCGCCTGGGCCTTCTTCAGTTGAACGACAGGCGCCCGGGAATGTTCTCCGCTGAGACCATCGCCCTCTGGGAGAGGCTTGGCGGTTATTTGTCGGTGGCCCTCGCCAGGTCGGCGGCAGATGAGAAGGTCAGGCATCAGAACGCAATCCTTGAGACTATCAACCTGATCTTCTACAAGGCCCTGACCTGCGAAACGGAAGAACAACTGGGCCAAGCTTGCGTGACGGCGGCAGAAACTCTTACACAAAGCAATATGGGCTTCATTGGCGAGATCGGCGCAGACGGCATGCTGCACGACATCGCCATCAGCGACCCCGGCTGGGAGTTGTGCGCGATGTACGACAAGAGCGGGCATCGGAGAGCTCCCGGGGATTTTATGATTCATGGACTCTATGGCCGGGTCCTGAAAGACGGCAAGAGCCTTCTGACCGATGATCCTTATTCGCACCCCGACAGCATTGGTACGCCCGAGGGGCATCCTGTCCTGACGGCCTTTTTGGGCGTGCCTCTCAAGCAGGACGGAAAAACCATCGGCATGGTGGGCCTGGGAAACCGGGAGGGCGGCTACACCTTCGAGCACCGGCAGGCAGTTGAGGCGATCGTTCCCGCGATGGTCCAGGCGCTGATGCGCAACAGGGCGGAGAGGACCCTGAACCAAAGTCAATCGCGCTTCAAAGTGCTTTCGGAAACAGCATCTCAATTGCTGGCATCAGAAAACCCCCAGGCACTCGTAAACGGTTTGTGCCGGGAAGTGATGGAGCACCTGGACTGCCATGCATTTTTCAACTTCCTGGTCGACGAAGTTGCGGGCAAGCTCCACCTCAATGCCTGCGCCGGTATCCCGGTTGAACAGGCCCGGGAAATAGAATGGCTGGACTATGGCGTGGCCGTCTGCGGGTGCGTTGCCAGAGATGGGGAGCGTATAGTAGCCGAGGACATTTTCAATACTCCGGATATCCGCACCGACCTGGTAAAGTCTTTCGGAATACAGGCTTATGCCTGCCATCCCTTAATGGTCCAGTGCCAACTCATCGGTACGCTCTCTTTCGGCACAAAGACAAGAAAACATTTCTCGCCCGAGGACCTGGCCCTGATGAAGACGGTAGCCGACCAGGTTGCCGTCGCCATGGAAAGAATAAGGCTCATCGATGAGCTTCGCAGGTCGCGCGATGAGCTGGAACTGCGCGTTCAGGAACGCACCGCCAAACTTGCCGATGCAAATGAGATACTGAGAACGGAAATCGTTGAGCGTAAACGGGTGGAAGCCCAACTTCAGCACTACATGAGCAGGCTCGAAGAAAGCAACCGGGCACTCCATGATTTTGCCTTCATTGCCTCACATGACCTTCAGGAGCCTCTGCGGAAAGTAAAAACCTTCGGCGGTATGCTCAAACAGAAGTGGGGCGGATCACTCGGTGAGCAGGGGAATGACTACCTGGGGCGGATGCTCGCTGCGACCCAACGTATGCAATCCCTTCTTGCGGCCCTTCTCGAATATTCGAGACTTGCAACGAAAGCCGATCCTTTCGTGGAGGTAGGGCTTACAGGAATCGTTGCCGAGGTTCTGTGCGACCTGGAGGTAAGGATTGAAAGAACCGGCGCAGAAGTGCGGGTTGCAGAACTCCCGGTTATCAACGCCGACCCGACGCAGATGAGGCAGCTTTTCCAAAATCTTATCGGCAACGCCCTCAAGTTTCACAGGCAGGGCGAGAAGCCTGTCATCAAAGTGTGGAGCGCCGTAATCGATAACAGCGAGCTTCAGATCGTGGTTGAGGACAACGGCATTGGCTTTGAAGAACAGTATCTCGACAGGATTTTCGCCCCTTTCCAAAGGCTCCACGGCAAGAGCGGCCCATATGAGGGAACGGGCATGGGCCTTGCCATCTGCAAAAAAATAGTCGAGCGGCATGGGGGAAGTATTACAGCGAAGAGCACTGTCGGTGTGGGGACAAGCTTCATCGTCCAGTTGCCGCTGAGACAATCCCAAAGAGTTTGAACCATTCGCAGCAATACCAATCGTCACTCCAACCACATCCGATTGGACAATTTGTACTATTGGAAAACTTGTCCTGTTGAAAAATCCATGCTATGTGAGTATCGTTTGCCGGGTCTGACAGGCCCTCGATAATGTGGTTGTGTTTTCAAACTTCTTCGCTTTAAACTGCCGGTTCGAGCCGGTTCTTCCGCGACGCTCCCGGAGGCCGCCGCATCAAAATATATGAGGCCGTGAGACTTGCGGTCACGCACACGCCCGAGCCTGTGGATATATATGTCAGGCGCAGAGCCATCTTTTTTCATCTTTGAGCACAAGGAGAAAGGCCAATGACAGACACCAAAGACCTGAGGGCCAAGAGCACGGATCCGGCGGTCCGGGAAATGATCGCCAAGGCAGCAAAGATGGAAGTCAAAACAGTATGGGACCGCTACGAAGCCATGCAGCCCCAGTGCGGTTTCGGTGATACGGGGCTGTGCTGCCGTCACTGTTTGCAGGGTCCCTGCCGGATCGATCCTTTTGGTGAAGGACCCACTGTCGGCATTTGCGGCTCCACGGCGGATACAATGGTGGCGCGGGGTCTCGACAGGGCAATTGCTGCGGGAACTGCGGCCCATTCCGGCCATGCCAGGCATTTGGCCCACACCCTTTTGAAAGTGGCCAAAGGCGAGACAAAAAGCTATTCGATCAAGGAGGTGGGAAAGCTGAGGGCCGTGGCTGCGCGAGTGGGTATTCCGGTAGACGGCCGGTCCGACAACGACATTGCTCTGGATGTGGCCAAGGCAGCCCTGGCGGATTTTCATGAAAAGGACACGCCGGTTCTATGGGCGGCTACAGTGGTCAACCCGCAACGGGCAAAGGTT
>JBEKXG010000180.1:0-8257 GCA_049512295.1 Syntrophobacteraceae bacterium | reverse complement strand
CTTCACGAATATGCAAGGCCCGGAGCAACGGTTCGGATAATCAAGTTCGGTGTAAACAACCTGGCCGGAGTTCCCTCCATTATATTCGGGCTTTTCGGACTGGCCTTTTTCGTAACCTGGCTCAAACTCGGAGTGAGCATCCTGTCGGGTGTCTTGACGCTCGGCGCGCTGATTCTTCCCATTGTGATCGGGACAGCGGAAGAGGCCCTGGCCTCTGTTCCGGCAAGCTACCGGGAAGCGTCGCTGGCCCTTGGGGCCAGCAGGTTGCAGACGGTTTCCAGAGTCGTCCTGCCTGCCGCGCTCCCGGGTATTCTGACCGGCGCGATCCTCGGGGTCAGCCGGGCGGCCGGGGAAACAGCGGCGATCATGTTCACCGCCGCTGTCTATTTTACACCGCACCTTCCGAAGTCGCCTTTCGATCAGGTAATGGCTCTACCATACCATATTTACGTCCTCGCCACGGCGGGGACTCAAATCGACCTGACTCGGCCCATTCAGTACGGAACGGCGCTGATATTGATCGTCCTGGTGCTGGGGACGAACCTGGGGGCAATTTTATACCGGGCAAAGATCCTCAGGCGGACGTATGGTTGAGTGGTAACACTTACCCGAACCTGCCCGTAATGTAGTCTTCCGTCTGCTTTTTCCGAGGCCTTGTGAAGATAATCTCGGTGGCATCCACCTCTATAAGAGAACCCATAAAGAAAAAAGCCGTGTAGTCAGAGACCCTTGCGGCCTGCTGCATGTTGTGAGTTACTATTACGATAGTGTATTCTTTCTTCAGCTCACCGATGAGTTCCTCTATTTTCTGGGCGGCAATGGGGTCAAGGGCCGAGGCGGGTTCATCCATAAGCAGCACGGCAGGCTCCACGGCCAGCGCCCTCGCTATGCAAAGCCTTTGCTGCTGTCCTCCCGAAAGGTCGAGCGCCGATGCGAAGAGCCTGTCACGCACCTCGCTCCACAGGGCCGCCTGCTTAAGACTCTCTTCCACACGCTCCGTAATGAAATTCCTGTCCTTGACTCCGTTTACGCGCAACCCATAGGCGACATTTTCGAAAATGGTTTTCGGGAAGGGATTTGGCTTCTGGAATACCATTCCGACCTTCCTCCTGAGCATTACAACATCTACATCGGGCGCGTATATATTCTGATTGTCCAGGAGTATCGCCCCTTCCAACCTGCCTCTCTGAATCAGATCGTTCATGCGGTTCAGGCACCTGAGAAAGGTGCTCTTTCCACAGCCGGATGGACCGATGAGGGCGGTCACATGGTTTTTGTAAATGTCGAGAGTGATATCCTGCAACGCATGGAAAGCCCCGTAATAGAAATCCACTCCCTGTGCAGATATTTTGATTTCTTTAGTCATTGCATGCTTTCTGAATAACTCCCGTTTCCTCTGCAGCGGGGAGGGTGAAAAAAAAGGTCGACCCGGAAGACATTCCCTTTCGGGGGCTTTCAACCCAGATCGTACCTCCATGATTCCTTATGATATTTCGGCAAATTGCCAGCCCCAGTCCGGTGCTCCCGGCCTCTTTACCCCGATACCTTTCAACGCGGAAGAATCGTTCGAATATTCTCTGTTGGTCCTGCCTCGGGATTCCAGGCCCGCTGTCGCTCACACCTATTGTTACTTTGCCGCCTTGCGCACTTGAGAAAACTTCTACTTTCGCCCCGTGCGGACTGTACTTCACGGCGTTTTCCAGCAGGTTGCGAAAGACCTGAACGAGCTGGTCGAAATCGGCCTGCACTGTTGGTCCATCCGCTGGAAGATCGTCTTGAAGAGATACGCTCCTTTGTTCCGCGGTGTGCGCGCACGCCTTCCAGGCCTCGAGCAGCGCGTCGCCGGCCCTGACCGGCCTGATATCCATGATGGTATCGTAGTCTTCCACTTTGGCAAGCTGAAGAAGATCGTTCACCATTTTAATTATATGATTTGTATTCTTGAAAATAACTTCGAGGCATGAATTGCGTACATCCGGATCGCTTTCTTCCGACATCAAAACTTCCGTATATCCCTTGATGGAAGTCAGCGGGGTACGCAGCTCATGGGAAGCGTTGGCGACAAAATCGCGCCGTACTTTTTCGAGCCTCTTCAACTCGGAGATATCGTGCAGGGCGATGATTGCGCCGTATTTGTCCTTCGATTGCTCTAAGCGGACAATGTGTACATGGTAGAACCGATCGGCCCCGATGGCCACTTCACTGTGATAGGAATGGATTTCGTTTTCCAGGACCCGATTACAGGCCGTCTGGAGTTCGGGACTCCGTATCACCTCGAGAGGCCTGCGCCCTTTGAGTTCAGGAATCCAGGAAAGCATATTCCTGGCTGCGCGGTTCGTTGAATCGATCCTTCCTGCGGAATTCAGCAGCAGGATACCTTCCTCGATACCCTCCAGAATGCTCTCCAATTGAAGTTTTTGCTGAGTGATCGTCTGTATGTAGGACTCCACCCGCTCGGCGTTTTCTCTGATCGATTTTGCGAGCGGGTAAAAGTAATGGCCGGGGTGAAACTGCGGCGCGATCTTCACGTTACCCTGGCCGATCGAATCGGCTGCGCTCGAAAGCAGGCTGACCGAACGGCTCGTGCTCACCATAAGGCCAAAGCTCATGAGCGCAAAAGTGATGAAACCGGTAAGTATTATGAGGTGTTGGACAGTGGCAGACTTGTTCAGTCCGTAAAATATGGCTGAAAGAGGAATAGCCACGCGCAGCACGCCGCCGGGAATTTTTCCCCTGCCCTCGATTTTTTGCGCAACATAGAGCAGGTCGGCGTTGATTGTACCACTGTACCGGAAGCTTGTTCCTGAGGGCTGCGTATAAGCTTCAAGGATTTCCGGGCGCCTCGCGTGGTTATCCAGGCTCGCGGTCCGGTCGAAAGGCACGTCCGTATCCGCGATAACCCGGCCTCCTTCGGCCACATAGGTTATGCGCACCTTCAAAAGGCCGGACACCCTGCATAGCCAGGCGTACAGTTGCTCGGGATTCTGAAACTCCTCTTCTCGCTCCATCAGGTCTTTTATCAGGGATAGTTCCCTTGTGGCCTTGGCCCGGGTTTCCGACAGAATTTCATTTTTCAGATAGCTGTTGTAATAGAGCGATGGCAGGAGGAGGGCCAGGAAAAAAATCCCCCAGAGCAAAAGCAGGAGGCGAACTCTAAGTCTGAATCTCAGGCGCATATCAATCTCGAAACCGATATCCGACGCCCCGCACCGTCTCGATCCAGTCGGCGCAGTCAAGCAGCTTTTGTCTGAGTCGGCGTATGTGGGTGTCCACCGTGCGGGCATACCCTTCGAAATGATATCCCCACACCCTGTCAAGCAGTTGTTCGCGGTTCAGCACCTTGCCCTGGCTGTTTGCCAGTTCCGACAGTAATTTGAACTCCGTGGCCGTAAGAACGATCTCCTGCCCCTCCAGGCGGACCCGATGGCCTTCGAAGTCTATTTCCAGCCCCGATTTTTTGAAGACCGCCGCGGGGTGATATTCAAGCCCGGAACGGCGCAGAATTGCCCGTACACGCAGAAGGAGCTCCCTTGGGCTGAAGGGTTTGACCACGTAATCGTCGGCCCCCAACTCAAGGCCGATAATGCGATCGATTTCCTCCCCACGGGCGGTCACGATCAGCACTGGAACGGCGGCGGTCTTAGGCTCGCGCTTCATTTCCTTGCAGACCTCGAAACCGTCGATCCCGGGAAGCATCAGGTCCAGAATAACCAGATCGGGCGGATGCCTGCGAATCAGGTTGAGCGCTTCATAACCGTCTTCCGATACTGCAACCTCAAATCCGGCCTTCTTCATTGTGATGGCCAGGAGCTGCGCTATGTCATGATCATCTTCCACAACCAGAATCTTTGACTGGTTCATGCCATCCTCGTTAGGGCTGCAATGATATATTGAAAATATAACATTTTCTCAGGCAGTATTAACGGTCCGTCGCATCATGCCCTTTCATTCCGTGAGAATACCGGGCAGCTTCTCAACAAATGATCTGATCTCGTCCCGAACGCGCCTGTAGTGCTTCAGGACTTCTTCCTCCCCTCGCTCCATAGATGCGAATCGCTGAGGGTCATCAAAGGCAACGTGCACGTGCCTTACCCGTGCAGGAAAATAGGGGCATGTCTCCCTGGCATTTTGACACAGCGTTATCACGTAATCGAATTGGATTCCGGCAAAAGAATCGATATGTTTGGATTTATACCCGGAGATGTCGACCCCTTTTTCAGCCATTACCTTTATTGCCCCGGGATCGATCTCGTGAGGATCGACCCCCGCAGAAAGAACCTCGATCCTATCCCCTTTCAAGTGCTTTGTCCACGCCTCGGCCATCTGACTCCGGCAGGAATTCTCCGTGCAAAGATAAAGTATTTTCACAGCTCGAATCCTCCTCTTATCACGAAGCCGCAGGTAAAACTTCCCTGTGCCGTCGCCCCGGCATCAGGGCGCCCGGCCTTAGACCGTTTGATTTTATAGGGACTCATTGTATCTATTGTTACAATGGTATTACAGTTGTGTTACGGTTAATTATTTCAATACAGGCACAAAACAGGCGCAGAGCATACGAGGCGCGATCCCTTCATGGAGCAAACCGGCGAGCCGCCAAAGATGGTGGATCAATCCTCGTGAGATAGACGTGATGCGTTTAACGGTCGCAAAAGCCCGCTTCGCGGAAAGCTACGCACTTCAAAACCCGAAGTGCTCCGCTTTCGCGCCCCTCAATATGCGTAACACGCGCAGCGCGTAAGGCGGCCCGTTATGCGTGTCTAACAATCACGGTGGGCTTTCGCGGGGCGCCTTCCAGCATATGCACTCAGCCGGGCAGATTGTTATGGCTTCTTCGATGCAACTTCTATCCGTGACTTCGAATATGATTACGCGGGCCTTACCGGTCCTGTCGTCCATTTCGAAGACTTCCGGGCAAAGCTCCGCGCAGGCGCAGCATCCGATACAGCATTCGTGATCGAGATCGACCATCATAAACGAAAGTACTCAAGCATTGCAGGCCCCTATAGCGTTCCGGCCGACCTGTGAGGCAAACGGCGGTGACAATTCCAGCAGTCGCGGTCCTCATTGATTCTCGATACCAGTTGCTCGTGGCAGCGGACGCAGTTCGCCCTGAGGATTTTTGCTCCCCTCTCGGAGAGTCGAATGGTTTCGGGGACCCTTCCTGAATAAAAGACATATGAATCCCACATGCCTTCCACGCCCTTCCAGGCCACGTGCCGGGCCTTGGTGTCGTTGGGCAGATGGCAGTCGATGCACTTCTGCCTGCGGTGCCCTGCGTTGTGGAACCAGTTTTCATACTCCGCTTCCATGACATGGCAGCTCGCGCAAAACTCGGGGGTCCCGGTCCTTGCGTACAGCCCAGGCGGACCGAAGCTCACGAACCCTCCCGCGGCAGCGGCGGCCAGAACCAGCAGCAATATGATTTTGGGGTACCTTTTCCTTCTTTTGGGACGCGGGATGTATATCATAGGCACATTCTCGTTAAGGTTCACTTTACTCCCTATGATAACAAATTCCAGAGTCAATCGGAGATAAATTTCAGAATTTTGTCGGCCCGTAATTCTTGAGAAAGCTCACAGAACGCAACAGCAATTCTTAAATTCAATGCTCATTGCGGAGATGTCCGCCAAGAATCCGGCATGTCTTCCAATATCCCTGGATTTTTCGTTTGTTATTATCTGGAGTAGAACTCGATCACCATCGGCATTTCACAGAGCAGGGGAACCTCCGAGAGCCGGGGAGCATAGAGAAGCTTTACAGACATCTGTTCCCTGGAACGTTCCAGGTAGGGGACCGTAGGGCGGGCAACCATCTCAGCGGCCGCTTCTACAAAAGGCACAAGCTTACGGCTCTCTTCCTTTACCGAGACGAGGTCGTTCACTCTGAGCCTCTGTGACGGAATGTTCACCCGTTTTCCGTTAACGAGAATATGGCCGTGGGAAATGAACTGCCGGGCCGAGTAGATGGTGCGCGTGAGCCCGGCGCGAGAGACGATTGCATCGAGGCGCGTTTCGAGCAATTGAACCAGTGAGTCCACGGGATTTGCAGGCCTTTGCATTGCCACCCTCCTTAGTTAATATTAACCAATCCATCCGCAATTTGAAAGTCAACATATTGAAATATCATGTTATTTCAGGCTGCCCCGAGGCTTCGCCGGTTTCTCAGCTCGATTCCGCTCTATGCAGGTTGTCAAGAAAAAGGGCTATTTGACGTGCGAAGAGGCTGGGACAGGCAATTTGGTATTGCGGCGGGGCGGAACGGGCTAATGTTGTTTTCTAATAGTTTTCAACTATTTTGGACGTTTTTTAATAACCTGTTAGAAATCAACAGGACCTTCCCTTCACTACCACAGTAAAGGGCGCTCGATAATAGTTCATTTCTGATCTTCTTCCGGCTGATTCCGGATGTTTTTCAAACCAGGAGCAAATTTTTGCTCCTATTCTTTCAAATACCCCATAAAATTTCTTCCCCGGATTCATGTACATCACTCTGGTGGAACTGTTGGTTCTACATTTCTCAACGTATCTTCCTCTCCGGATGATTAGTTTCGATGTTAATTTTAATCGATTATTGTTGACTTGATGTCTTATTTTCCTTATTAGGTTAAACTACCTTGGGGGTTGATCTTATACCTTTAACACAAGATCTGTGATTTCATTTTTTTGTCAGGAGGAAAAAATGAAGAAACTGCTGGATATTGCTGCCGAGATTGTTCAGGCGCAGGCATCAGTTGGCCAGATGTCCGCTGAGCAGATCGAGCAATCCCTTATTAAGACCTTCTCTACTCTGCAAAGGATGCAAAGGGCCGAAGAAAAAGGAATCCTCCTGGACAGGGGCGCTGCCGAGGAAGCTGGGGCCGAGGAGGCCCAGGCTGCGAAAAAAGAGCCGCGAGATTCCATTCAGGACGACAAGATTGTTTGCCTGGAGTGCGGAACTGAAATGAGACAACTCACTACAAAACACCTCAGTTCGCACGACCTCACACCTCGGGACTACAAGAAAAAATGGGGATTCTCCCTTAAGCAGCCACTTTCGGCCAAGTCTTTGACCAAGGCGAGAAGCAAAGCCGCCAAGAAAAGAGGGCTTCCGGAGAACCTGGTCAAGTTCCTGGAGGAGCGGAAGCAAAGAAAGGCCGAAGCAACGGCCGCAAGCGGCCTTCCAGCAGAACAGAGAGAAGGCAGACCTACGGTCAAGAGAAGACCAAAAGGGCGCAAGACCGCTTAGATTCGCCGGCTGCCCTGATAAATATCCGCCCGTGGTGGAATTGTATCGTGGGGCATGTTTTCTTGTCTGCCCCGCTCTGCATTGATGTATGATTTGAATTCAGCAATCCGGACTGGTTTCACTCCGAAATTTATTCTCTTCTCTCTGAATTCAGGACCGCTTTTTGCACCTACGAACTGGGCGGGTCGGTTTGAGTGAGGTTGCAGCGACTTTTCTCCGGCGCTGGGTCGTAGTCGGCTCCGGCTGGAGCGGATCGATTTCAGTCGGCAAAAATTTCCCGTTCGGACCTGAAAATGCTATTCTCATAAGGTCTTTCCCTGATATAATGGAATTCTCTCATGGGAGGGAATTCTCTTTTTCAGGAAAACCGAACCAAATCGGAGTGAATCGGCCTTCTTGACAATGTGCATTTGGTTATTTACCGTTAGCTAAAAACCTTCAGGCGGTAATTTTCCATCCGGAAAGTGGACTGGTACTAAATCCTGGCGAACAGTTCTCAGAGTCCTTTTTATCAGTGCTCTCGATTGCCGGGCGAAAGGAAGTGAAATTCGCCCGCAGGCGCAGGAGAATTTTCCAAACCTTTAAATGTGTACGAAAAGGGAAAGGTATGCAGATCGAGTACAAGAACATCGATGCCAAACTCGTGGTAAACGAAATCCGAAACGGCAGGTCTCTGGAGTCGGTACAGAAAGTGTTCGGACTAAAATTCAAAAGCGAGGTCCAGGACCTGTATCTCAAAGGGCTCATGGAGTTGGGAGAAATTCCTCAGGTCGAATTCAACAAACCTGCGACTCCTAGAATTCAAAGTCCGGACAGTGAGGACAGAACTCTATTTCGCAAGCGGGAACGGCTGAGACCTCCCGTGTCCAATCCTACCGTGGTAATCAAAACCGGCAATTTCCGTACGATCGGCCACAGCGGCAGCATAACCCTCAACAGGGCCCTTTTGATCGAGATGCTCGGGTTCGGAATCGGGGATTCCTTTGAAATCTACAGGGAAGACGACATGGTAGTTCTGAAGAAGGCCCTAAAC
>JBEKXG010000179.1:0-8287 GCA_049512295.1 Syntrophobacteraceae bacterium | reverse complement strand
CAATGTTGCCTTAAGAGCACGCAGGGGAAATTTTTAAACCCGGACTGGCTCCTTCACATGGTAAAGAGAAAGGGAGGAATCTATGTAGCTATGGTCTGGGGAAGGTCTATTTTCAGGGGAAAGTAAGATTCCTGAAAGTGAGATTTCAGGTTACGATTCAGGCCCGCAGGTTTGAGGCCACTGAGCCATTTCCGGGTGGGCTGGGCATGCGCAGTGTGGCTGTAAGCCCAGCCACCCGTCCCGTCGTGCTAATTAACGCACATTCTCCTTGATCTGGGCTATGCAGCTCCATGAACAATCATTGTTCCTAATAGTCCCTTAACCCAGGAATGAGCATCCATACGACCAACCTATTTGTTCTCACTGCACGTCGCAGTGCACCTTAAGTTCTGCTGGGGCAATCCCTTCAAGCCGGTATCCCAGGAAACTTCCCGGCTTAGACTTGTTGAGGCAGACCAACTTGTCTATGGCAAGAAGGTAAAAATCCCGGCTGCATGTAAAAATAATAAACTGCCGCCATGACGACAGACCTCGAATGAGGTCTAGGAAGGCACACACGTTCATCTCATCCATTTGCTGAACTGGATCGTCGATAAGGATGGTATTGAACCCCGACCACCTTTGCCGTAAGGCTCCCGCCAGGAATACAGTGATCGCTAGTGAGTTCATCTGCGCATCACTGAAGAAAGCCGATGGGGAAAATGCATCGTCGCCAAGCCGATCGCGAGCTACTGATGCATTAGCTTCAACATCGAGTTCTTGCGTGTCTTGATCAACCCTGATTTTGACGCTTCCGAAGATGGGATGCGGGTTCAACCGCTGGTAAAGCCGCTGTGTAGTTGGCTCAAGGCCCTTAAGATGAGTTCCGACGACATCTACTTGGCGTCTGACAACCTCAGCCTCCAAAAGTTCAATATGAGACACCCAGTGATGAAATCGAAAATCTTCACATGAACGCGCTTCGGCGCGTCGTTTCACATCTCTTTCGTTCCGTGCGAGACTATCGATCTCCATCGTCAGTTTGCCCAAACTGACGACTTGTTGAAGAACCTGACGCTTCTCCTCAAGGCCGGAGAGACACTGGTTCTGTTCCAATGCCTTCTGCTTAGCAACGGTGATGCTCTCCTTTGGGTTTTCCGGATCGATTCCAATAGCACGGCATGCAGCAGCGAAGCGACTACAGGTAGTCTCATACTGTCGCAGCTGGGTCTCTTTACTCGCCACATCCTCGTTGGCTATCCTAAGCCTCCCTCTAAGTTTCTCGATTGCCGATTCTATAACCCTCAATTCGCCCTCTTTCTGGGTAAGTAACTCACCATATCCGCTCGCCTCGTCCTGCGCCTTCATTACTCCGGCGACAAGCTGATCATCTTGAGGTAGTGAACCGGGTTCGAATCCCCGTTGAACCATCTCCTTCTCAAACTTGGTAATCTCGCTGGCTAGCCTCTGGCGTTGTTTCTCGTCTTGGGTGATCTTTCGCCGAAGCCCCTCAATAGCCTCCTGCTTCCCCGAGATCAGAGGGCCCGACGCCTTAATAGTGTTCCTGAGACTCGCGGCCTCCGAACCCAGAGTGGCGACTTCACATTCCTTCACTGCCTCTTCCAATATCTTCTGCCATGAGACCGTGTCTGCTACTGGAAAAATAACGCCCTCGCTGGCACACTGCACAATGAAGTCGTGCACTTCCTTTAAGGCGATTGTTTTGCTTGAGGATACTTCCTCCAATTGGTTTTCCAAGGCGCGTATTTCCGCTGCAATCGAATCAACCTGAGCATGCATGGCCTCTGCATTTTTCTTGGCTTCATCCAAGAGACGAGCCAAGTTCTTAATCTGAAGTGGAACGGCAGTCAAATGTCCTTGGATAGTTTTCTTAGCCTCTTCAGTGGTTGCGAACCCCCTACCGCAAAGGGGGCATTCGGGCGAATGCACGAGTTCCGAAATCTTGGCCAAGAATGAAGTCAGCACATCATGGTGAGCTGATTCTGAATTGTAGCCTCTCTGTAGGTCCTCTATGCGCGCTTGGGCTACGTTCACTTCTTCTCGAGCCAAACTCGCTCGTCGTTTCAGTTCCCCCATTTGCGCATCAAACTTTCTTTCGTTTCCATTTAGTTCTTGAGCCTCCTGCCGTTTATTCTGGATATACGGTAGCCTCTTCAGAAAGGCGATAAGAGCTTGCTCCCTATTCGTCTTCGCGGCCATTGTCTGTTCGATTTCCTGCAGCCGAGCCCGTTTACCACTCAAAACCTTTTGTTGATCCTCAAAATCGGTTTCAACTCTCTGGATTTCTTCGTGCTGGTTCGGCAGTGAATCCTCGATGAGGCGAAGAGTCTCCTGGTTTTGACGGAAAGCTGGTTGGTTCTCCCTAAGCCAGGTCAAATCTGCATAACGGCCTGTAACCTCAGCTTGCTTTGTTTTGAGAACTTGGAGGGACGCCTGGAGATCCTGGCGCGACTTTTCCTGATGCGCTATGTCGCCTTGCGCCTTCTCTGATGCTTTTTTCGTACTTGCGATCTCGGCTCTCAGATTCTGGCAGCGCACTTGTGATTCGATGTATCCTTGTACTTCTTGGTCCAAGCTCTTGAGCCGCACCAAGAGATCTTCAATAGCTCCCTTCTTGCTCCGGATCACAGTCTCGGTGTGAATCACGATAAACTCTAGACGATGTTCCGCCGTTTCACCACTGGCTCGCTCAATAGCAGCATCGTCAAGGGTGCACTGGCAACTCCTTAGTCCTTGTAGAAGTTGCGAAGCTAGGTCCTCAGGATTCTTGCCCGAGGTCACCGCATGCCTCAACGCCTCTAATTCTTTCTGACGATCTCGAAGCCTCTTAGTAATGTCCTCCAGTTCAAGATTGAGGGCTTTGAACTGCTCGGCCAAGGCCCCGGCCTCTGTGCGAAGATGTCGCAGGACGGCGGCGACTTTCTCCTTGAATCGAACGAATTCCATCGCTCCAATCATGTTCGTAAGGATGTCAAAGCGTTCGCGAGGAGCGGTCCGTTGAAGAAACTGACGGATATCGTGCTGCGAGAGCATGTGTGAACTTCGGAAAAGGTTTCTTAGGCGATCCGGTTGCAGCCGGGCCTCCTGGGAGGGCGCTTTTGTGCCGACGACATAATCTATGACGGCACGATCATCCTTCGCACCACGGGTGCCAATCAGTCGCTCCGTCGACCGACCGCGTTTAATACGACAAACGGGCTCGCAGTTGTTTAGATGGCAGGTAACTTGAGCCACTTTCGCATCTGAGAATACATTGAAAATAGGATCTCGGTCACCCCCAGCAGAAATATGCGGAATTTGCTCAAGTCGGTTCACTTGGCCGGTAATTGCCCATTCCAAAGCATCAGCAATCGAAGTTTTTCCCACACCATTGGGGCCGTATATGAAGACAACATCACCGGATAGTGGCACGTCTTGGGCGCGCAGACACTTTATCCCCCTGAAGTCTGTAATGTCTAGGCCCTCCAACCTAGTCTGCACTGACGGTGCCACTCTTGGTTGTGGAACCACTTTGTTCCCTGAAATGTCACTGGTCAAGCTGTAAAACCCTTCCCGGACCTTTTCTACAATTCGTTCAACTCCCGGCTTATAACTCGCCAAGTCTGCAATGAGACGTGGGTCAAATCCCCCCACCGCTTCCTGCACACCCGCAGCGACCGAGGAGGGCGCTTCGCTGAGCAGATTGTTGGATTGCCAAAACGGTAGGTCGGCCAGAACATCTTCCATCCTTCTGCCGTCAGGCCAAAGAACGAACTTTCTACAAACATACCGATCATCGGCAATCCTTCGCACAACGGCGGGATTGGGAGCCTGGTCACCAGCTACGAGAAGCACAAGTTCCAGATCCCTTGGCAATTCGCCGCCTTTTTTGGCCATAAGGCCCTCAATCTCTTTCTCGGCATTGTCATAAATCTGCCCGAGGCTTTCAGAGGATTCCACCACTGAGAAAAAAGCCGCATAACATGGCGTCTGAACGACAAATTCGGAACTTGGGCACTCATTATTTTTTTCGATCGTCCCCTCTCTGGAGCCATGCATAGTTAAAGCTGTGACTAATTGATCCCTTAGGTACGCTTTATCCATAAATGCACCCCATTTTTCTTTCCATGAAGGTCTTAATGGACTCTTCCTGCCTTGCTTGTTCCAAAAGACTCCCTTGGCAAACCCAGAATTGCAGTCGCTTGGGTTCAGTAATGGCCCCTTTTCTCCCCAATCGGACGCGGTTGTGTGGTTCTGCGATATCAAGCGAACCAGGACTCACCACCGGCTCAATCTGCCCCTGTGATCTCAAGGCAACGAACAAGATGTTTCGTTTTCGCATCTCCGGTTTGTAGTATTGGTCTTTGAAGGCCTTCTGGTATTCGCACTCAAGGGTTTTCCAGTTATATTTGCGATTCTCTCCGTCGAGTAGAACCACTGCGAGGAAGTTACCTAAAAGCGCGGTCCACTCTTTTCTTGTACCAAGAGTGAGCGGCTGACACCACTCTCGCAGTACGCAAAGAGCAGCCGTCAGTTCCACAACAGCGCAAGGTCGAGGTTCTTCCCATGTGTCGGGGTTAGCCTTTTTATCGGAGTATATATGGAACAGCAAGTCGAGCAACTCGCCGGCCCGTTCGCAGCTCAAGGCCAACATTTGCCCCCTGATTTCTCGGTAATGAGCCGTGAGGCGCTCACTTTGCGGCTGGTCCGATGCTTTCCATCGGTTGGTCGTGTCCTCGGCCGGGAGACTAGCGAGTAGCGTATCACGTAACTTACACGGGAGGGGGTCACAAACAATGAACACACCAGCGGAGGTTCTGGCCCTAGGCAAACAGGAGCAAGGTGTTGAATCGCATTCCTCTATGATGCAATAACTTCGGGGATTCTCCAAAGGGTGCCTCAAATTCCTGGGATCACGAATGTTATGCGATGGTGGAACCAACGTTGCTACGTGAATAGCCTGAGTCCGCTTCCTAAACACTGCTGAAGTAACATCGCCCGACTTGTATAATTCATAGCCCTTAGGTCCAACGTCTGAGGCAGGTATTTGCCATTGGTCCATCCTATAGTGGAAGCCACTGCGCCCGAATTTCGACGGTTCTTGAAAAGTTGCTGCCTTGTTCACAACTACAACGGAGGCCAAATGGTTGCTAAGTTGTGGGTCTGAATAATTGAGTATCAAGCCTGTACTCTGCCGAACACAGTCTGCCTGCGGGTCTGGATTGCACTGGGGGACGAAAACAAAGTTCAATGGAGCTGCCAGTGGCCTGGTGTTTTGGATAAGGTAGTGGCAAAGGCTCATGCTCAACGCTTCAGTGCCCTGCACTGCGAGGTGGTCAAAACATATCTGACATACAAAGGCTAAATGAGGTGCCAGAAAATAAAGCAGACGCTTCCCACGGGCCATGTTCCGAGGTTGCTCCCATTGCGATGGGGCGAGCTTTGCCTGAAAGTGCCACGTCAACGCACCGCCGTCCAATTTGACGGCTATCACACAGGCGTTTACAAACTCTCCGGCCGCTTCAAACTGAGGCTTCGCAACATCAACATTCGGCCGAAATCTGTTCACCAAAGTTTCAATCTCTTGAGGGCTCAATCCTTCGAGCCCACCGATGAAGATGATATCACCTTCAGCCCTGAGCATCTGTTGGCGAAGGCAATCCAAACCATCCGGGTCACTTGCGGGAATGGCAGCCTCGGGAAACAAAATAAAAGGAATCGGCACATTGCGTACCTGCTTCTCGGCCGCCCTGATCTGAAATGCCTTCTCGACCAAATATTTTTGAGCTTCTCTATCGGCCCCTGAGATTCGAAACGGGACTGCACCATCAGGGACGAGCGTGTATTCTGGCTGAACAATCACCATGCCCAATCTCTCCCCAGCATCAATGCTCAAACGATCCAAATTGATTCGCTGTACTTCGAAATCCCACCGACGGTCCGGCATCTTCCTACTCCCTATAGTAATCTGGGGTCACTAGGCTCAACTGCGGTCAAATCTTTTTCCTTGGCAAAGTTGCGCTTAAAGATCAATGTTGAAAATAATGACCTGTTTTCATTTTCCCAAAAATCAAAAGCCTCTATAGGGGGATAGATAACACCCGTGGAGGCTTCATCGCAACACCTCTTGGAACACCCATCTCATATCAAACTCCAAAAGGTTAGTGGCATTACTGGTAACGAATCAGGTTGCAACCATATATTCTGATCAAAAACTAATCTCTCTAAATAGGCATGTCAACATGAATTTCATTGAGCCGCTTCCACTCAACAGATTGACATGAATGCGCACGAAAAGGGGGCAAGGCTCCTCTTGGACATTTGCCTCTCCATTTTTTGAATGGCCTTGGCAATGGCCGAGGTGGAGCGTCCCACCCTCCTCGCTATCGCGGCCAGCGAAATCCCATACTCCCGATTCAAAATCCAGCTCATCCTGCGCCATACTCGTGAAACCGCCTGCTTCGGCCCCCCAATCGCAGATCTCTCATTCCAACCCGCTCTTTACCGCAAATTTCCTTCAGGGTCCGCTCTGTCAAAGCCCCCTTCTCCCTGGCCGGAAGATATCTCTTCACCCTCTGGCCCGATCTCCCATAATCTCCGTTACAAAATCTCCTCCGCGTATGACCCGCGAATCATACGCGCCTCTCTCTTTGCCCTCTCAACGACAAGACCTGCGACCATCCTTCTCAGCTTCGAAGCAAGCCCCCTCCCATCAACTCCGCCCGCCGCCCCTGATCTTTCCCTTCTTTAATAAATTTTCGATAGCCTCGAACCGCCTCCCTTTCTCCCTGGCGGAATTGGCCAAGTACATATCCTCTCTCTTGCCATTCATTCTTCTCTTTTCCCAGCGAGATTCGGCACTTGAATAGGTGTTCATTTCTAATTATTCTTGTCTGAAAAAAATAATTTGTACCATAGTCGATCATCATTCCCAAAGACCTTCCCTCAGGCCGGATATTCGCTCGATTCGCCGGGAGATCGCCGCTTTAAAGACCTCTTCCTTCCCCCACACCTCCACCTTCTCTCTTGCCCTGGTAATGGCCGTATAAACCAGTTCCCTCGTCAAAACCGGGACGCTTCGGTCCGGCATGAGGAAAAGGACATGGTCAAATTCCGATCCCTGGCTCTTGTGCACGGTCATGGCATACACGGTTTCGTGCTCCGGCAGCCGCAACGGCGGGAAGGTTCGCATCGAGCCGTCGGGCGCTGGGAAAAAGACTCGTAGCTCATTTTCCAATTTGGGATCAGGGAGGGTTATCCCCACATCACCGTTGAAAAGTCTCAGGTTGTAGTCGTTCCTGGTAATCATGACCGGTCGGCCGGCGTACCAGCGGCCGTCTCGGTGGATAAGCCCTTCATCTCTGAGCGTCTGTTCAACCAATAGATTCATATGGTGGACCCCATGGGGCCCTTCCCGGAGGGCGCATAGAATCCGAAACTTGTTGAATAGGTCAAAAGCTTTGGCAGGGTCGGGCTCCAGTAAGTAGGGGGAGAAGCCCTCGATGATCCGCTCCTTAAATACCGCAGGCATTGTCTCCGGCCTTGGAAGTTCTTTCCACTGGATGTCTGCAGAGGAGCCGCTTTTCATCAGTTCCATAGCCCGGATGCCGTCCCCTTCATTCACCGCGCGGCTCACCTCACCGATTCCGCTGACAGCCCCAAAACGATAACTTCTCCGAAGTTGAATGATCGAGTCCCTAATCCCGGGTCCATCCCCGCCCTCGGTAGGACATGCCACATTCTCCCCTGCTACCTGTTTGAGGGCATTGCAGAACTTTTGGGAATAGCCATGGGCTTTCCCAGTGTCGCAGATATCCCCCAAAACCGCTCCGGCTTCAACCGATGCCAGCTGGTCTTTATCCCCAAGAAGGATCAGACGGGCTGAGGGAGGAACAGCCTGTACGAGTTTAGAAAGCAGGGCAAGATCCACCATGGAAGCCTCATCTACTACCACAACCTCGGCGGGGAGCAGGTTTTCTGAATTGTGCCTGAAATAGGGGGAATCCGGAACACTCCCCAGGAGGCGGTGGATGGTGGAGGCTTCTTCAGGGATCAGCTTTTTGATCTCCTGCCTGCAGTTTAGTTTTTCTTTGGAATTCTTTATTGCTTCCTGCAGGCGAGCGGCGGCTTTGCCCGTGGGTGCGGCAAGGGCAATCCGGATCTTTTCCGCCCCCGGCTGTTCCAGGAGAAGGGCCAGTATTTTGGCTACGGTGAAGGTCTTCCCTGTTCCGGGCCCCCCGGAGATAACGCAAAACCCTTTCATGGCGGAGGTAAAGGCGGCGACTTTCTGCCAATCTGTTTCCTCCTC
>JBEKXG010000178.1:0-8292 GCA_049512295.1 Syntrophobacteraceae bacterium | reverse complement strand
TACTCAGACCTCTTGGGACTCAAGTGCAATTTACGCACGCAGAAGAGGACTGTCAAGGAACTTTCGTCGGTTACGTACGGTCCAGTCCTGTTATTTCGTCACTGAGGACGCCGATGTAGGGCAGGTTTCGGTAAAGTTGGCGAAAATCCAGGCCATAACCCACTACGAACCTGTCCGGGATCTCAAATCCTCTGAAAGAAATCGGGATTCTGACGATTCGGCGAACCTGCTTGTCCAGGAGCGTGCATACGCGGATGCTGCGAGGCTTGCGGGTCTCGAGGTTGCGGAGGAGATAACCCGCAGTCATTCCGGTATCTATTATCCCTTCAACGAGGAGTATGTCCCGGCCTTCAATTACACAGTCGAGGTCTTTTGTAATGCGCACAGCCCCGCTGGGCCGGGGCATGCTCGCGTAACTCATTACGGCGATGAAATCCATCTCCAGCGGGATGCCCATTTGCCTTACCAGGTCGGACATGAACAGTGTACACCCCTTGAGCACCCCAACCAGGAGGGGCAAACAATCCTGATAGACGGCGGCAATTTCTCTGCCCATTTCGGCAATGCGCTGCTGAATCGTCTCTTGTGTGATTAAAATCTCGACAATGTTGTCAGGCTTATCATTCATGGGCAGCCTGTGTCTCATCCGGTGTCTGCGAACGAACACCGGCCAGTAAACCGTACTTGGCCAGAAGATTATAAAAATCCCGCTGATAAAAGATGCGTATATTGACCTCGGGATAGAGCGTCCGCAGTTTCCGCACTTTCCGGTTCTTGCGGGTTACCAGACTTTGTTTCATGGTGGTGAGTTCAATATAGAGATCCTGCTCCGGCAGGTAGAAATCGGGTGTGAAGGCTTCGATTATCCTGCCTTCGGCGTCGGTTTCCAAAGGGAAAGTGCGGGGTTCGTATTCAAACGGAATACGGTAGAATTCGAGGAAGCGCGCAAACTCCGTTTCAGCGGCGTTGGCAAACTGTTTATTATCTCGTTTTTCAGCCATTTCAGGCAAGATGTCTTTAACGATCCGGTCCCTCGGGACTTGCCGAAGACCCATCTCATCAAAAGCCGTCACTATGAGCTTTGAGGCCTGCTCGGCCGACAGGCGATCCATTCGGAGGGTCAAATCGTAAAGGTTGGGGTCAGCCGGATTCAGGTTATAAAGAAAACGCAGGTAACGGGCACGCTGTATCTCCAGACTTCTGATTCGCTTCCTGGCTTCCCGCTCGGATAATCTTTCGTGGGCTTGCACCTGCAGTATACGGAATTTGCGCGGCGCGACAAGCTGCACGTTGAGTGTGCCCGGACAATTGTGAAACAGTCCCTGGGCGCCCCTGCCGATTATTACCATGTCTTGTTCTTCCGCTAATTGTGCAATGATATCCTGCAACAACCTGGCGCAAGCTTCGGTTTCCGCATCGATCTCACCGCCTTCCCCGGAAATCGCTTCGTCCGCTTTCCGAAGCCTTGCCTCATCCAGGTCCATTTCACCCCCGAGTTGAGCAAGTCCGGCCTTATCCACAAGCGAAAATCCCAAGTGCCCCGCCACCCGGGCTGCTACCTCTTCACCTGGAGATCCCGGCTCTCCGGATATCGTTATGACCGCCATTGTTTTTCCCTTGTCATAGATATGGAAGGGCCCGCAGAGTCTGTCATGCGTCCTGTCTCCACAGGAAAAGCCCGGTCTCGTCGTCCATGGCGCGCTCGAATGCGGTATCCGAAAGATATTCTCTTATCGAGAACTCGCACGCGAAAACTTCCGTTCCTTCCGCCACGTGCCCCCCGAATGCTTCCCCCTTGCTGTCTGCGAAAGTCGCGTGAGCGTGTATGAAGGGTTTTCCGTCCCTGATCGAAACGTTTCCAGTCAGCGCCAATAACTCCAGGTGTTTTGCAAGATCGACAAAGAAGTACTCCCGCCTGTCCTGGTCGTAGTAGGCTATCCGCGCACTCTTTACGGCTCCCAGCGCCCGGATGTCGCCCAGTCTTATCTCCTGGTCCGAACAGATTTTCTGTAGGGCGTCAAGCAGGTCGTCTCCCTTTTTCAGCCGCCCCACAATAATCCGCCCCGGTTTCACGTTTACATGCATGCCCTCCTCCTTGCTGAGTGGTAAAAAGCTGACTTTTTTTTATTATATCCTACAAACAGATTAAATCGGATTCTTTGAATCGAAAACTCTTTTCCAGACGTGCCGGAAGTTTCTTTAATCGCGCCAAATGAGACCTCGGCCATTTACCATCGCAGGGACAATTATTAGATTGGCATACATTCCCCTTTTTCAACCGGGGGGGAAACGAAAAGAGCGGGAGGTGCCATGCATCCGATAGCTGACGGAGCAATGTCGCCCTGGGAACCGGGAGTGTTCAGTCTGGCCGTCTATTCGATCCTGGTGGCGGCCTTCATCGCTTCACAGCTCTTTCTGGCAGCCTGGGTGGGAGAAAAGAAAAGGACCACGGAAAAATCGAGACCGTACGAATGCGGCATCATTCCGACCGGGTCGGCTCGTTTCCGCTATCCCGTCCCTTTCTACATGGTTGCCATCTTCTTTCTGATCTTCGATGTGGAAGGCGCATACATTTTCACCTGGGCCGTGGTTTACAGGGAGGTGGGCTGGGCGGGGTATGTCCAGATGTCGTTTTTCATCATTCTGCTACTAGTCGGACTGTTCTATATCTGGAAACACGGAGGGCTCGATTGGAGAGCGGCGTACAAGGAAAAGCAGCCGGCCGGTTTTTGAATCTCGCGGACATGGTAGTCAACTGGTCGCGCAAATACAGCCTCTGGCCAATGTTCTTCGGGCTTTCCTGCTGCTTTGTGGAAGAAGCCGCCGCCTTTACTTCCCGATACGACCTAGCCCGGTTCGGCGCGGAGGTGCTGCGGCCTTCCCCGCGGCAGGCCGACCTTCTTATAGTCTCCGGGACTGTCTTCAAGAAAATTGCCCCCGTCGTGCTGCGCCTCTACGAACAGATGCCGGAGCCGAAGTGGGTGATCTCCATGGGTTCGTGCTCGAATTCGGGCGGCATGTATGACGTGTACAGCGTAGTGCAGGGGGTTGACCAGATCATTCCCGTTGACGTGTATGTTCCGGGGTGTCCTCCGCGTCCTGAAGCGCTCCTCCAGGGACTCGTCATCCTGCAGGAAAAGATCGTCTCTACCGAGAGGCCGAGCCGGAAAATCTTTCATCTGGAAGGCGGGACCCAGGGTACGGACAGGCCGGTTCTCGAGGATGGAGTGACCAAGTCAGGAGACCCGCGTGGTCCAGGATACGAGGGCGTAACGATCAGGGGCGCCTCGGTGAACCCCGGGTGGCCGCAGCATTGGGGCAGCAGATCGGACTTGATGTGGACGCCTCCAGCCCGCCGCATCCAGCTCTCAAGCACCGACCAGTCGCTTGGCGCGCAGTTGAAGGAGCGGTTCGGGGATAGAGTGCGCCAGGAACCTCACACGTCGGATATGATCACCTTCAATGCCGGCCAGGACTGCTTGAAGGAGGTCCTGCGGTTTCTGAAATACGAATCGAAACCGAAATACAAAAGGCTCGACGACCTTACCGCAATTGACGAATCCGCCAGAAGAGGGCGAATCTGGAACAAAGATTTTTCCGGGGCGCTTACTGACGCGGGGGCCGCCGAGGCCTGCGCACAGATGGCGAAGCGGCCGTATCCCGATTTTACGCTTGTCTTTCAACTGCTCTCCTTCGATACGGCCGGCCGCGTGAGGATAAAATCCGGACTGCGGGGCGAGTATCCGGCTGCCGGATCGGTCACCGATATCTGGCCCGGCGCCAACTGGTATGAACGTGAAGTCTTCGATATGTTCGGCATCCGATTCGAAGGCCATCCGAATCTCGAAAGAATCCTGATGCCCCAGTGGTGGGAAGGCCACCCGCTAAGAAAGGACTACCCGGGGCGGGGAACGCAGATGCCTCCATATACTTTTGCCGACGCCCGAAGGCGCCAGCCTATGGATGCCGGGGAAATAGCGCAAAGCCTGGGCCACGCCCAGGCGCCGCCGCAGGCAGCGCCTCTCCACCGCGAGTTTTTCCTCAATATCGGGCCGCACCACGTAAGCACTCATGGTCTTTTGCGCTGCATTGCGGCTCTCGAGGGAGAAGAGATCAGGGAGCTTGACCTGGAGATCGGCTATCATCACCGCGCGGCTGAAAAGCTGGGCGAGCGGCAGACCTGGCATCAATATATCCCCTATACGGACCGCAACGACTACCTGGGGGGCGCCTGCAATGAGCTCTCATACGTCACGGCGGTCGAAACGCTTGCGGACGTCCAGGTCCCGGAACGGGCGCAGGCGATTCGGGTCATGCTCGCGGAGCTGTACCGGCTCAGTAATCATCTCGTATGGTTTGCCACTTTCGCGCACGATCTGGGGGCAATGTCGCTGAATTTTTATACTTTCGCAGAACGGGAGATGATCCTCGACATCATCGAGCTTATCACCGGTGGAAGGCTGCATCCCGAATTCCTGAGGATTGGAGGTTTGGCGGCCGATCTGCCCGAAGGCTGGAAACAGGCTGTTGACAACCTTGTGGCGATATTCCCCCGCCGCCTCCGGGAGTACGAAAATCTGCTGAGGAAGAACCCCATCTTCCTGGCCAGAACAAAAGGGATCGGGCGCATCTCCCTGGAAGAGGCGATGGACTGGGGGGTCACCGGGCCGAATCTGCGGGCATGCGGTCTTCAGTGGGACCTGCGGAAGAAGTTTCCCTACTCGGGGTATGACAATTATGAATTCGAGGTCCCGACGGCGACCGAAGGCGACTGCTATGCGCGCTACCTGGTGAGGGTCGAGGAAATGCGCCAGAGCATCGGAATTATCCGGCAGGTCGCAGCCAACATGCCTTCCGGCCGCTATGTCACAGAGAACTACCGGTATGCAATACCAAAGCGCAACGAGATGCTCAGGGACATCGAAACCCTTATCCATCATTTCATCAATGTGACAAGAGGCATGAAAATCCCGAGGGGAGAAGCCTATGCGGCCACGGAAGGCCCCCGGGGAGAGCACGGCTACTATGTGGTGAGCGACGGCCTCGGCTATGCGTATCGTATGCGCGTACGGGGGCCGGGCTTCGCCAATGTGCAGACGCTGCCGATACTTGCGGCAGGCGGGAGCATAGCGGACCTGATCTCGATCATCGGCTCCATAGACATTATATTGCCGGACATCGACCGGTAACCTGAGACGAAAGAACGGAAAAACAGATGCTGATCTGGATTGCGGGATTGATCGTCCTGATCGTAAAGCTCACAATCATACTGTTTTTTCTGCTCTTTATGGCCGCCTACCTGGTGTGGGTGGAGCGTAAATTCCTGGCGCGGCTTCAGATCCGCTATGGACCCAATCGGGCGGGAATCTTCGGCCTGCTTCAGCCCCTGGCCGATATAGTCAAGATGATCGCCAAAGAGGACACGGTGCCAAATGGGGCAGACAGGGCGCTTTTTCTGCTCGCTCCGGCGGTAGTGGCCGCCACTGCCTTCCTCATGTTCTCAGTGGTCCCGTTCGGCAGGGACATGACCTTGTGGGGGCGTAGAATCCCGCTCGTTGTGACGGATTTGAACATCGGCCTCCTTTTCGTTTTTGCCATGTCGTCTCTCGGAGTCTATGGAGTTGCGCTGGGCGGCTGGGCGTCGAACTCCAAGTACGCTCTTCTCGGGGGCATACGGGGTGCGGCACAGATGATCAGCTACGAACTCTCGCTGGGGCTTTCGCTCGTGCCTGTCGTCATGATGGCGCGCTCATTCAGCATAGTCGATATAGTCCAGTCGCAGCAAAGATATCCGTTCATCATTTTTCAACCGCTGGCCTTCCTCATTTTCGTCATAAGCGCTATGGCGGAGAGCAAAAGGATTCCATTCGATCTTCCGGAGGCCGAAAACGAACTGGTTGCGGGATACCACACCGAATACAGCGGTATGCGCTTCGGCCTCTTTTTCCTCGGCGAATACGTTCACATCATGGTCTTCGGGGCCATTCTGGCAGTCCTTTTCCTGGGGGGCTGGCGCGGGCCGTTTTTACCTCCGCTGGTCTGGCTCCTTATAAAGATATTTCTGGTTGCCTTATTCATGATCTGGGTGCGGGGCACGCTTCCCCGGCTCAGGTACGATCAGTTGATGGTCCTGGGATGGAAGGTCCTTATACCCCTGGCCCTGGTCAATATCCTGGTGACGGGCGCAGCGGGGCTGTTCGGGGTGTTTGACTGAGGGCGCTCCCGTTCGACCCTGCATGTGTGCGCAAGCCGGAGGGAAAATCGCGAATGGAATCGGTTTGGGAGGCGACAAAAGCGCTGGTTTCGGGTTTTGCCACGACATTCATTCATCTTTTTCGAAGACCGATAACCGAGCAGTATCCTGAATACAAGCGGCCTCTGCCCGTCAGGGCGCGTGGAAGAATAATCCTGACGCGGGACCCGGATGGCGGGGAGCGCTGTGTTTCCTGCTATCTGTGTTCGGCGGTCTGCCCCGTAAACTGCATTTCGATGGAGGGCGCCGAAGGTCCGGACGGCCGGCGCTACGCGGCCTGGTTCCGGATCAACTTCGCACGCTGCATCCTCTGCGGGCTCTGCGAGGAAGCCTGCCCTACCTCCGCAATTCAGCTCACTACCGACTACGAATTCGCGAAGAAAGACATTCTCTCTTTTGTTTACGAAAAGGAGGACCTCCTGGTTGACCACCAGGGAAAGGACAAGGAGTACAACTTCTACAAATACGCCGGGGTGGTCACCAGCTATGGCGCTAAAGGCGAGCACGTCGGCGAGCGAAAGCCGGTCGATGTAAAAAGCAATATGCCGTAATCCGGAGGATGTTGTGACGCTTTATGGCTTTTTCTTTTATCTGATATCGGCGGTGGTGATAGGGTCCACCGCCATCGCGATCACCCGGCGCAACCTGGTGCATGCCGTGGTGTACCTGGTTGTTTCGTTTTTTGGGACCGCGATGCTTTTCTACCTTTTCGGGGCGCCTCTTCTGGCGGCCCTGGAGGTGATAATCTACGCGGGCGCCATAATGGTGTTGTTCCTGTTCGTGGTAATGATGATCCGGGTAGAGTCGTCCGAAGAGGTCATGTTTCCCCTGAGCCAGTGGCTCCCGGCGGCCGTTTTTGGACTTATCTATCTGGGGGCCGCGATAATGATGATATTCGAAACGCCGGGTACGGAGGTCTCTCTGAGCACCCTGACGGCTTCACCTGGACAATTCGCTCTGTACGTTTTCGAACATCACTGGTTCTCCATAGAGGTCATTTCGATCTTGCTGCTGCTTGCACTGGTCGGAGCGGTGCAACTGGGGATGGGCAAAGGCGCCGGCGAGCGGTCCCACCGCTCCTCCGCCGCTTCCCCGGCGCATGCCGGGGCAAACGGCAACCCCGGCCGGCGGTCCCACCGCCCCTCCGCCGCTGAGGAAGAAATATGATCGTACCCTTTGGTCATGTTCTGGTGGTTTTCGGGATTATTTTCGCGCTGGGTGTATTTTGCGCCGTGGTCCGGCGCAACCTGATCATGATCGTGCTCGGGATCGAGATCATGCTCAACGCCGTATCCATCGCTTTTGCGGGGGCTGCGTTGCGTTGGCAAGACCTCGACGGCCAGACGTTCGTGCTCTTCATCCTTGCGGTAGCTGCAACCGAGGTGTCGGTAGGCCTGGCGATTATTGTTTACGCTTTCAGGCGGACAGGTTCCTTCGACCCGAGCAATTTCAACCTTTTGAAGTAAGGCAAACAGATGGTTGGCGTCCCTGCTGATCTTGCGACCATGACGGCTCTTTCTCTGGCGACACTGCCGCCGTTTGTCGCCTTTCTGCTGATATTGATCTTCACGCGGAAGCGGCCGCTGCTTTCCGCCGGAATCTCGATCGGGGCCGTTACGGTCTCGCTGGTATGTTCTCTCGTGCTGCTTTGGCTGAATCTGAAAGTCGGACCGGTTCAGTACTCGGTGAGGCTGCTGGCCTCCAGCGGTATCGATATTCCATTTGGCTTTTTGCTCGATCATCTCAACGCTTTAATGCTTGTGATCGTCGCCACAATCTGCTTTCTCGTGCAGGTCTATTCGCTGGGATATATGGCTGGGGATCCCGGGTTTTCACGCTATTACGCCTTCATGTCCTTTTTCGCCTGCGCCATGATGAACCTGAGCGTGTCGCCGACCATACTGCAGCTCTATATCTTCTGGGAGCTGGTCGGGCTTTCGTCCTATTTGCTCATCGGCTTCTGGTACGAGAAGTTCAGCGCCACCCAGGCGGGCAAGAAGGCGTTTGTAATGACCCGCGCGGGCGATGTGGCGTTTTTT
>JBEKXG010000177.1:0-8296 GCA_049512295.1 Syntrophobacteraceae bacterium | reverse complement strand
TCCTTCTGAAAGACCATCATGTACACGCCGGAGATAACTGTAGTGTTCTTTGACAGCGGCAGCGTCTCGAGCGCGGGCCTGATCGTATCCGGATAGTACTGGTTGACTCCGCCGACCAGGCCGTCGGCATCATGCATTCTTACCATCATGGCGCCGAAATAATTGTTGCTGGTCCTGAGCAGCTTGGCGGCCTCCTGGCGCGTAATTCCTTTTCGGCAGCGAAGTCTGTAAAACTCCGATGTGTAATCCTCCGCCCGGTCGAATTTGTTCGGATCGACGAACTCTGCTCCCTTGAGATCGAGGTGCAGGTCGGCCGCCTTTTTCCGGATCACTACCCGGTTGCCCAGCAGAATGGGCTTTGCAATCTTCTCATCCAGAATGATTTGACAGGCCCTCAATATTTTGGGATCGGTCCCTTCGAGGAAAACTATCCGCCTGGGGTCGCGCTTTGCCTTTTCGATGATGCGCCGCATCAGCTCCTGGGCGCGTCCAAGATGGCTTTCCAGCCGGTTGCGGTATTCATCCCAGTCGGTTATAGGCTTCCGCGCAACTCCGGATTCAACCGCTGCCTTTGCCACCGCGAGCGCTTCCCGGATCAGCACGCGCGGGTCGAACGGCTTGGGGATGATGTAGTTTGGACCGTATTCCAGCAACTCCTTGCCGTAGGCTTTGAGGACCGAATCGGGAACGTCCTCCTTTGCCAGATCGGCAAGGGCCTTTACCGCCGCGATCTTCATCTCGTCGTTGATGGCCGTGGCGCGTACGTCCAGGGCGCCCCGAAAGATATAAGGGAAACCCAGCACGTTATTTACCTGGTTGGGGTAATCGGAACGCCCCGTGGCCATGAGCAGGTCGCTGCGAACGCTTGTTGCCTCAACGTAGCCGATTTCCGGGTCCGGATTGGCCAGGGCGAAGATAATCGGCCTGTCCGCCATGCTCCTCACCATCTCTTTTGTAACCAGTCCCGCCGCCGACACACCCGCGAACACATCGGCCCCCTTCATCACTTCGGCCAGGCTCATCGGCTTCTCGCCGTTTGCGAGCCGCTCCTTGTAAGGGTTCATCCCTTCTTTACGGCCCTTGTAGACAAGGCCTTTGGAGTCCACCAGGAACAAGTTCTCTTTCTTGACCCCGAGTCGCAGGTAGAGGTTCGCACAGGCAATTCCCGCCGCCCCGGCCCCCGAGATCGCCATCTTTACTTCATCGATCTTTTTCCGCTGTATCTCGAGAGCGTTGAGCAAAGCCGCCGCCGAGATGATGGCCGTCCCATGTTGATCGTCATGGAAAACGGGGATATTCATCGTCTCCTTGAGGCTCTCCTCGATATAGAAGCATTCAGGCGCTTTGATATCTTCGAGGTTGATGCCCCCGAAAGTCGGCTCGAGCAGCCTGACCGCCTGGATCAGCTCGTCCGGGTCCTTCGTATTCAGCTCGATGTCGAAAACGTCGATATCTGCGAATCTCTTGAAGAGTACGGCCTTGCCCTCCATGACGGGCTTTGCGGCAAGAGGGCCGATGTCGCCAAGACCCAGTACTGCCGTGCCGTTTGTCACGACCGCTACCAGGTTGCCCTTTGCGGTATAGTCGAAAACCTTTTCGGGGATGCCTTTGATCTCCCTGCAAGGCTCGGCGACCCCCGGCGTATATGCCATCGAAAGATCTCTTTGTGTAAAACACGGTTTTGTGGGTTTGACTTCGATTTTTCCGGCTCGCTCTTCGCTGTGGTAATTGAGAGCGTCATTTTTCCGAATCATCTGCTGCTCCTGGTTGTTGTATTCAGGGTATAACCCGTGCCATAATGCAGGCAAAATGCGGGCAATAGGGCAATCCTCTCACCTTCGGAAGTATTATAGCAAAAGTATCGAGCCGTTATTAGCGGAAAGAAGAAGACAGATATCTAATTGAAACGGCCCAAGTCTTGCACTCCTCCGAAATACCGGCTGACGAGCTTAAGGACTGATTCACGGGATTCTCAACAATCAAACTCAGGGAGGCTTTATGAAGAAAAATCTGTTGGCCCCGGCTATCCCGGTGTCATGCCTGCTTTTGGCTGTCGCCTGTCTCATCGTGTTGTGTTGCGCCGCTGCGGCGCAGGCCTCTGGAAACTCGTTTCGGTTTGTCGTCATGGGAGACAGCAGGAGCGTCGACTGCAATTATGACACTGACCCGCCGGACAAGTGCATCGACGTGAAGGTCCTTGACCAGATCAATAAGAGTATCATATCCCTCCGCCCCAAGCCGGCTTTTCTCATCTTCAACGGGGACATGGCCCGCTATGGCGGCACGCGGATGCTTGATGGATGGAACAAAGTCATGGATACTGTCAGGAATGCGGGAATACCCGTCTATGCAATAATAGGGAACCATGAACTCTACGATGCCAACGGGGTTTCCCTGAAAAATCAGGCGGATTTTCAGACCGTTTTTTCCGGCATGCCCCGGAACGGCCCTCCAGGGTACGAAAGCCTTGCGTATTCCTTCATATATGGCAACTCGTTTTTCCTGATCCTCGACACCTTTTATCTGGACCAGGCCGTGAGCAATTGGACGGATGCCCCTCACATCGAACCGGCACAATTCGACTGGGCCGATCAGCAAATGGCTATGGCCAACGCCAACCCGGCGGTTATCCACAAGTTCGCCCTCAGCCATGCCCCTGCCTTCAGCGATGAAAAAACCGACTATGAACAATATAGGACAGATCTCTGGAACAGGTTGAACAATAACGGCTTTGACGTATTCTTCGGGGCACACGAACACCTCTACGGCCGTTTCAAAGTGAACGGGTGGACGGAGCCGATGAATCCCTCCAACCCGTGGCTCTGCAATGTTTTCGAGGTGATATCGGGTACTGCCGGCGCTCCGCTTGACGAGAAGTCTTCCAATGTAGCCGATATAACACTGATCCAGTTCAATTATACCGTGGTCGACGTGAATGGCGGCACGGTTTCGGTCAATGCTTACAGCTATGACAACGAGATACTCCCCATCGATAGCCTCACGGTACTGAAGGAGCCCCTTGTCGTCAGCAAAAAGGGCGCCGGTGACGGTACCGTTCAGAGCACTCAACCCTATCCCTATGTGGACTGCGGGGATACCTGTACAGCCTACTTCAATCAGAACGCCACAGTGACCCTGACGGCGGCCCCTGACGCCAATTCCGTCTTTAAGGGTTGGCAGGGCGGCGCTTGTTCGGGGACCCGTCCCTGTGTAATTCAGATGAATAGCATGAAAAATGTTACCGCAAGCTTCGCAGCGAAGCCTTTGCTTACCGTGCACAAACTGGGCTATGGAGACAACTGGGGTACAGTCGTCAGCAGGCAGGGGGTGATAAGTTGCGGCGTGACCTGTTCTGCGCAGTACGCAGACGGAGCGGCAGTGATGCTTAAAGCATCTCCCGCGCCGGGCTCGACATTTTCCGGTTGGAGCGGCGCCTGCGCCGGGACGGATGAATTTTGCACCGTTGTCATGAAAGAGAACCAAAGCGTGCTGGCAACATTCGGGTCGAAGTAGCGTACGCCCGCTGTCCAAAAAGGGGTCTTTAACAATCAAATTCAGAGAGGCTTTATGATAAGAAAAAATCTGTTGGCCCCGGGTATCCCGGTATCATGGCGGCTTCTGGCCGTTGCCTGTTTCATCGTGTTGAGTAGCGCCGCTGCGGTGCAGGCTGCTCAAAACTCGTTTCGGTTTGTCGTCATGGGAGACAGCCCGCATTTTGAATGCACCTATTCCGATCCGCCGGAAAAGTGCATCGACGTGGAGGTCCTGAACCGGATCAACCAGCAGATCGTTTCCCTCGACCCCAAGCCGGCTTTCCTCTTCTTCCTCGGGGACATGGCCAACTATGGCGGCAAAACGATGCTTCAGGGCTGGAACAGCGTCATGGATACTCTCCGAAATGCGGGAATACCCGTCTATACAATAATAGGGAACCATGAACTCCTTGATGACAAAGGGGTTTCAGTACAGCAGCAGAAGGATTATCAGTCCGTCTTTTCCAACTTGCCCCAGAACGGTCCTCCAGGATACGGAAGCCTTGCCTATTCCTTTACCTACGGCAATGCGTTTTTCCTGATATTCGACACCTTTTATCTGGACCCGGCGGCGGGGCTGCCGACAGAGGACCCTCACATAGAACAGGCACAATTCGACTGGGCCGGTCAGGCGATAGCCGGCGCCAATCCGGCGGTTGTCCACAAGTTCGCCCTCAGTCACGCCCCCGCTTTCAGCGATGAGAACAACAACTATACGCAATATAACGCAAACCTGTGGACCATGATGGACAACAATGCCTTCGACGCATTCTTCGGGGCGCACGAACACTACTACGCCCGTTTCAAGGTGACTCCGCAGACCGAACCGCTGGTTCCTTCCAACCCGTGGCTCGGCAATGTGTTCCAGGTGATATCGGGAGGCGCGGGCGCTCCGCTTGTCGAGGTGCCTGACAACACGGCCGATGTCACGCAGGTGCAGTACCATTATACTGTCGTTGACGTGAAGGGCGGCACGGTTTCTGTCAATGCTTACAGCTATGACAACCCGACTAAGCCCATAGACAGCTTCACGGTAGTGAAGGAGGCCCTTGCCGTCACGAAAACGGGCGCCGGCGGCGGCATCGTTCAGAGCGCTCAACCCTATCCCTATGTGGACTGCGGAAAAACCTGTACAGCCTACTTCAACCGGAACGCTACGGTGACGCTGACGGCGGCCCCTGACGCCGATTCTGTCTTTAAGGGCTGGCAGGGCGGTTGCTCGGGGACCCGTCCCTGTGTAATTCAGATGAATAGCATGAAAAATGTTACCGCGAGCTTCGGACCGAAACCCTTGCTTACCGTGCGCAGAGTGGGCTATGGAGACAACTGGGGTACCGTCGTCGGCAAGCTGGGCGTGATCGATTGCGGCGAGACCTGTTCTGCGCAGTATGCAGCAGGGGCCGAAGTTTGGCTTAAAGCGTATCCCGCGCCGGGCTCGACATTTTCCGGATGGAGCGGCGCCTGCGCCGGGACGGATGAATGTACCGTCATTATGGACGATGACACGAGTGTGACGGCGACATTCGGGTCAAAGTAGCACACTCTGATACGGAGTTGCGTTCAAGATTGAAGTAATTGAAAAGAGCGGGGAAACGTTTCCCCCGCACCCCCCGGGATTTCGGCACTCACGCGCAAGCGCGTGAGGCCAAACGCTTGGCGCCTGCGGCAGTTGCCCACCTGAGATCAGTTTGACCTTGAGGATTCCTCTTGCACTTGGAGTAGACACTCAGCAGCTATCCGGGGAAAGTAATAAGACTGATCCATCTATTTGTCTGATTTGTGATCCAGGCCCTTCGGCCAAGCCATTGCCCAAAAATCGAGTGAAAACCTGACCGGCGAACTGCATTACGCTGGTGTTGTTCTCTTATCCTTTGTAGCATCAGCTTGGCAAAGGATGGCCGCAGACTGGCTGCTTGTAGGAAGAAATGTTACAAAACCCCGAATGGGGATGGGACCGATGAATATCACCTCCAAAACTACGAGAAGTCCTTCTGGTCCCGATTCCCGCAGTCCTCCATGTCCCGCCGGACACTCTAAACCATGAAAAGGCTCCCTTTCCGTAGCAGGACCAGGATACTTGATTCGCCTTCACTACTTTCCGTTGCTTCCCCTCCGCTCTTGCTCTAAGCTAATTTTTGTGCCAGTGTAACCGTCTCGTGCTTTTTTGATAAGTCCCGGACAACCGACTCCTATTAAACTGGAGTTTTAGGAACTCTGCCATCATCGACATATAATCGAGAATTGGCGGGGAGGGGCACTAACGACCACGGTCGGGGAAGCTTGAGATAATGGATACTTCAGGAAAACTGATATCCGAGGGTTGCATACTAGTCGGCCCGCTCTTCAATGAGCCTATGCGTGTGGAGACGGCACGCTCCGACGGTGATGGGACCTGGAGTCTGGGCCTTGTCGGCACCCAGTCCGAGCGCTTCCGCAAAGTCACGCTAAACGCCCGAGACCTTAAAGATCTGACAATTCTCGATGCCGGCTTCACTTATAGCGGCGACGGTCGTCTCCTTTTATTGGGGCTTCAGGCATACTCTCTCGGCATAGCATGGGAATTTGACCCCTACTTCGGCCTCTCGATTTCCCGCGTCGATCCTCTTCCTCACCAGCTTGAGGCCGTATACGATTACTTATTGAAGCTGGCCAGAGTTCGATTCCTGCTCGCTGATGATGCCGGGGCAGGAAAGACGATCATGGCAGGCCTCCTCATCCGGGAACTCCAACTTCGCGGACTTACCGAGCGGGTTCTAATCGTATGCCCCGCCAATCTCGCTTTCCAGTGGCAGCGCGAACTCAAGGAAAAATTCGATGAAAAATTCCTTGTCCTGAAGGGAGGCGATATTCGCGAGCAGTTCGGCGTGAATCAATGGTTAGAGCAAAAGAAGATCATTACTTCGCTCGACTTGGCAAAACGAACCGACATACTTCCAGGTTTAAGGCAGGTCAACTGGGACCTCATTATTGTGGACGAAGCTCATCGGATGTCATGGAGTCCTCCTGCCCGGAAAACCGCACGATACGCACTCGGGGAATTACTCCGGGACACCTCGGACCATGTCTTATTGCTCACTGCTACACCTCATAAGGGTGATCCGGTTAATTTCTCTTTGTTCCTGCAATTGCTCGACTCCGATGCCTACGCGGATGTGCGTTCCATCCGGGAGGCTATGGACCGCCGCCAAGCACCTTTTTATCTGCGCCGCACCAAAGAGGCGATGGTCTATTTCCCTGAAAGGCGGCCAGACGGAACATGGGCAGCCGAAAAAATCTTTACCAAACGCATTCCACACACTGTCGATTTCAATATCGATGGGCTAGAGTTCGACCTCTATAAAGAGATTACCCGGTTCGTAAAGCGCCAAAGCTCAAAAGCCGCTGCTCAGGGCGATGATCCCCGCGCCCGCGCGGTAGGCTTCCTGATGTCGCTATACCAGCGCCGGTTGGCGTCAAGCACCTACGCCGTGCGCCACAGCTTGGAAAACCGCGCCCGGCGACTGGAAGACGGCTTGAAAAGAGCGCAGGAACTAGTCCGGCTTGCCCCACCCGACCTTCCCGACCCGGAAGAAATCGAAGAAATGGAGGAGAACGAACGTGAGCGGCTTGAAGCAATACTCGAAGCCATCACGCTCACTGGGAATGCCGATCAGGTACGCGAGGAAATTATCGAACTGCGCCAACTCGCCAAGCAGGCACAAGCTGTTGAGGACTCCGGTTCGGAAGCCAAGCTTTCAAAGCTCAAGGATTTACTCCAGCGGGAGGGGTTCTTCGATCATTCAGATAAGCGCCTTCTACTTTTTACCGAATTCAAGGACACACTCGATTATCTGGTTGAAAAACTGAAAACTTGGGGCTTCAAGGTCGGCTGTATTCACGGCGGGATGAGACCCGGCTCCCGTGATGAATCCGGGACTCGCATCTATTCTGAGCAACAGTTCCGCGAAGGCGCTATCCAGGTTCTCGTAGCTACTGAGGCGGCGGGAGAAGGTATAAACCTCCAGGTTTGCAATATCCTTTTTAATTACGATATCCCCTGGAACCCTAACCGTCTTGAGCAGCGCATGGGTCGTATCCATCGCTACGGTCAACGTAAGGACTGTCTGATTTTTAATTTTGTCGCGACCAATACTATCGAGGGCCGTGTTCTGCAGAGACTTTTGGAAAAACTCCAGGAAATACGCGATGCGCTCGATGACGATGCTGTTTTCAATGTGGTCGGGGAGTTGCTTCCAGCCGCGCACGTAGAGCGCACGCTACGGGACTACTACGCTGGCAGGCTGGGTGATGCAGACCTTGAAGAGCGCCTGCTGGAAGACGTAGACGAGGGCCGTTTCCGGGCTATCTGCCAAAACGCCCTTGAGGGTTTGGCATCAAAGAAACTCAACCTTGAGATGCTGATCGAACGGCGTGCTCTGGCACAAGAACGGCGCGTAGTTCCCGAGACTATCGCACGGTTTCTTTTCGAGGCTTCAGAATACGTGCCTCTTAAGCTGAAGACCATTGGGAGCTTGCCCCACACGTTTGAACCAGCCCGAACGCCAAGTATACTTCAGCGTTATCAGCGCGAGCCGAACTGGAAACTTGCCACTCTTGCCGCTAAATATCCACGATGTTCAACCGACCGAGATACAGCAGAAAAGAACAGTCTGGAATGGGTCACGCCGGGTCATCCGCTCTTTGAAGCTATTCGAAGGCATACGCATGATAAAGCCGCTGAGGTTTTCGCAAAAGGGGCCTGTTTTTATTCTCTCCAGCATGAA